>NZ_VRVF01000049.1:0-38013 GCF_008040045.1 Methylobacterium sp. WL8
CCTGCACCGGAGGTCGTCATCTGGCCAACGGAACCGAGCAGATCAGCGCCGCTCGCTCACCCCGCCATCGTCACACGGCCGACGATGCACTAACTTCGAACCTGGGCCACCGAATGGGGGCAGGCCAGTTGCCGAGCCAGTTCTCGCGCATGAACTGCCAGAGGTTCTCGACCGGGTTGAGTTCGGGCGAACGAGCCAGAAGAGGCAGCAGGGTGATGTTGTCCGGGACGGCCAGTTTCCTGGTGGTGTGCCAGCCGGCCTGGTCGAGCAGGAGGACAGCGTTGGCGCCGGGCGTGACGGTTGCGGAGATTTCTTCGAGGTGATGGGTCATGGCCGACGTGGTGCAACGGGGCATGACCAGGCCCGCGCCGACGCCTCGGGCCGGGCAGATCGCCCCAAAGATGTAGGCTGACTGCGTGCGCTGATCCTTGGGAGCCGAGGGGCGCGTTCCGCGTGCTGCCCAACGCCGGGTCAGGGTGCACGGCAAAGCCGACTTGATCCTTGGGTTTGCGCACGATGTCGACGTTGATGATCGTGGCCATCGCGGGCTTGTCGCCCGCATAGCCTGCATCGGCGAAGGCCTTGGCGATGAACGGGAAGGTCCGCCGCGACAGGCGCAGCACCGGTCCGGCCCCATCGCGATCCTGTACGTCGGCGGCCTGCGGATCGAGCACGAGAGCGCGCCCGTCCGTGTCGATCAGTGCCTGACGCTTGCGGCCCTTGACCTTCTTTCCAGCGTCGTAGCCCCGCGGGCCACCGCTCTCGGTGGTCTTCACGCTCTGGCTATCGAGCACCGCGGCTGTGGGTGAAGCGCTTCGACCGACCCGCTCGCGGTCGGCCATGACGAGCGTGTGGTTGATCCGGCCGAACAGCCCGTCGTCGCGCCAGCGTGCGAAGTAACGCCTTCACCTTCCTCTCGGTCGTGGTCGACCCTCGGATCGACGATGGCTCCTGGCATATCGTCGCCGATCCGGCAGAGATCGACGGGCTCGAATACGCCTACCTCGAAGGCGAGGCCGGCCCGCAGCTCACCAGCGAACTCGGCTTTACCGTCGATGGCATGCGCATCCGGGTCCGCTTGGACTTCGGTGGCGGCTTCGTCGACCACCGCGGCTGGTATCGCAACGCGGGCGCCTGATCCGTGGAAGAGATCTCTGAACTTCAAACGCAGCTTGCTAAGCTGCGTCGCATTCGAAGCAACGGCACGTTCAGCGTTTCGATCGAAGGCCAGGAAACCAAGTTCAAGTCCGACGCTGAACTTGCCTCTGCCATCGCTGACGTTGAGCGGCGAATCTCCATTCAATCAACCGGCCGGATCACGACGATCCGGCTCCATGCCTCGAAAGGCTTTTGACGATGAAGAACTTCGTTCAGGACGGACACGTGATGACTGTGCCCGCCCCCTATTCAGTAATGTCCGGCGCCGGCGTTCTCGTCGGCTCGCTGTTCGGCGTAGCGGCCTACAGCGCGGCGCAGGGCACGCCTGTCGAGATCGCCACCGGAGGCGTGTTCGACCTCCCCAAGGCTGCAGGTGATACGCCCGCCATCGGAGGCAAGCTGTACTGGAATGACGGCACCAAAGCCGTCTCCACCTCGGCCGGCGGAAACACGCTGATTGGCGTCGCCGCCATGCCCGCGCTCGGTGATGCCGCAGTATCCCGCATCCGCCTCAACGGTTTCATTCAGTAATTCAAGGTTTGCGGGCGCAGCTGAGGGCGACGCGGCCAGTCCAAAAACGAACAGTCCGATCCCTGCCCGCACTGGAAATTGGGGGACAATCGGACAAGGCCGCACCAATTTCCGCATTGCTTGCATTCGAAGAGATCCGACCCACCGATGACAACCCGTCGACAGTGCTTCCGCCAAGCCGATGTGAGCCGTGCCCTCAAGGGCGCGCTCGCGGCTGGC
Source organism: Methylobacterium sp. WL8 (assembly GCF_008040045.1). Taxonomy (NCBI): domain Bacteria; kingdom Pseudomonadati; phylum Pseudomonadota; class Alphaproteobacteria; order Hyphomicrobiales; family Methylobacteriaceae; genus Methylobacterium; species Methylobacterium sp. WL8. The sequence goes on from NZ_VRVF01000049.1 coordinate 1,909, forward strand.
ATGAAGCCAACGCGGGCAGAGATCACCGTCGAGGGACAGATCGTCTTGAGCTTCGAACAAGCCGTATCGAGCACGCCCGCATCCGACTTTGACGCTTGGAAGGGTCGGCGCAATGCGCGTACGCCTTAAAGGCCTGAACGCTGTCCGCAAGAAGCTCGCGGATGGGACCTCGGCCACTTACTATTATGCTTGGAAGGGCGGGCCGAGGCTCAAGGGCGAGCCGGGAACGCCCGAGTTTCTCGCATCCTACCACGAAGCCGTCTCAGCTCGCCGACAGCCGCCACGCGGCGTCCTGCTTTCCCTGATGCAGGGTTATCAAGCGAGCGAGGATTTTCAGAGCCGATCGGCGCAGACGAAGGCCGACTACGTCCGGCAGATCAAGATCATCGAGAGCGAGTTCGCCGACTTTCCGTTGGGCGCACTCAGCGATCGACGCGCACGAGCCAAATTCCTCGAATGGCGCGATCAGCTCGCGCAGCGTTCGCGCCGACAGGCTGACTATGCGTGGACGGTGCTCGCGCGGATTCTGTCATGGTCGGTCAAGCGCGGCCTGATCGACACAAACCCGTGCGAGAAAGGTGGGCGGCTGTACCGGGTCACGCGCGCCGACAAGGTATGGACTGAGGCCGATGAAGCCGCCTTCCTCGCGGAGGCCCCCGCGCACCTCCATCTCGCGCTTACGCTCGCTCTGTGGACCGGCCAGCGGCAAGGCGACCTCCTGCGGCTCACGTGGCACGCCTACGACGGCCGGGTGATTCGGCTGCAGCAATCGAAGACAGGGACACGTGTCGTCGTCCCTGTCGGCGCCCCTTTGAAGGCGGCTCTCAATCGGGCGCCGCGCCATCCCACGATCCTCGCCACCATGAAGGGTGACGCTTGGACAGCGGACGGGTTTCACACGTCCTGGCGAAAGGCGTGCAAGCGGGCAGGGGTCGTGGGCGTGACGTTCAATGACCTGCGGGGCACCGCCGTGACGCGGCTGGCACTTGCCGAATGCACCGAGGCCGAGATCGAGACGATCACCGGGCATGCGCTCCGGGACGTCCGCTCGATCCTCGACGCTCACTACCTCAACCGAGATCCTAGGTTGGGTGAGAGCGCGATCCGGAAGCTCGAAGCGAGAACGAAAGTTCCCAACTGAGCGTCCAACCGTGCCGTTATGTTCTAGTCAGAAAACGCGAAAAGCTTAGAGATTTCAAGTGGCTGGGGGACCTGGATTCGAACCAGGACCAGAGGAGTCAGAGTCCACCGTTCTACCGTTAAACTATCCCCCACCGAAGGGACGGAGGCCGCCTGCGATCCGGGCCGGCTAGAAGCCGGCGACCGCTCGGGAGGGGTCCGTCGTTCGGGAGCGCTCCCGTTAAGGGGAAAGCGCGGATCGGTCAACAGGGTTCGGCCGCGCTTTCGCGATTCCGGCTCGGCCCCATCCGCCGGCGCGGCGGTGCGAGGATCGCCGCGAAATCCCACAACCCTTTGGATTTGTAGGTTTGCCCCGGCGCGGCGCGTTGCGTTCGTGCGCACGTTCGACAATATTCCAGCGCCCGGGCCGGGGCCCGACACTTCGGGCCGCAGAGCCCGCGACGGCGCCACAAGGCGCCGCGACAGAAGAAACGCCCGGATCGGGACACGGAGGAAACAGCCATGAGACTGACGACGCGCGCGTTCGTCGGCGCCCTGCTCGGCGCGACCGCACTGGCCACGCTCGGCGCCCTGCCGTCCCAGGCCGCAGACCCGATCAAGATCGGCGTGACCGGCCCCTATACCGGCGGCTCGTCGGCGATGGGAGTCTCGATGCGCGACGGCGCGCGCCTGGCGGCCGCCGAGATCAACAAGGCCGGCGGCGTGCTCGGCCGGCAGATCCAGCTCGTCGAGCGCGACGACGAGGCCAAGAACGAGGTCGGCGCCCAGGTGGCGCAGGAGCTCATCAGCAAGGAGAAGGTCGTCGCGACCCTGGGCTTCGTCAACACCGGCGTGGCGCTCGCCGCGCAGCGCTTCTACCAGGAAGCCGAGATCCCGGTGTTCAACAACGTCGCCACCGGCACGATCATCACCAACCAGTTCAAGGCGCCGGACTACGACAGCAACTACGTCTTCCGGAACTCGGCCTACGACGTGCTCCAGGCCGGCATGATGGTCGACGAGGCCGTCGCGCAGGGCCACAAGAAGATCGCCATCCTCGCCGACTCGACCAATTACGGCCAGCTCGGCCGCGAGGACATCGAGAAGTACCTCGGCGCCAAGGGCGTGAAGCCGGTCGTGGTCGAGAAGTTCAACATCAAGGACGTCGACATGACGGCCCAGCTGCTGAAGGCCCAGCAGGCCGGCGCCGACGTGATCCTCGCCTACGGCATCGGGCCGGAGCTGGCGCAGATCGCCAACGGCATGGCCAAGCTCGGCTGGAAGGTGCCGATGATCACCTCGTGGCCGGCCTCGATGCAGAGCTTCATCGACATCGCCGGCGCCAACGGCAACGGCGTGGTGATGCCGCAGACCTTCATCGAGGACAAGACGCTGCCCAAGCGCAAGGCCTTCCTCGAGGAATACTACAAGACCTACGGCGTGACGAAGATCCCGACCCCGGTCGCCGGCGCGCAGGGCTACGACTCGGTGTTCCTGATCGCCGCCGCGATCAAGCAGGCCGGCTCAACCGACGGGCCGAAGATCCGCGAGGCGCTGGAAAACCTGAAGGAGAAGGTCGAGGGCGTGGTGACGACCTACGACAAGCCCTTCACCGCCGCCGACCACAACGCGATCTCGCGCAACATGGTCGTGTTCGGGAAGGTTCAGGACGGCAAGATCGTCTACGCCAAGGACGCGGACGCCAAGAACGCGGGCGTCGTGCGCGTGAAGGAAAAGTCTTCCAACTGACGAATCCCGCCGCTTGCGCGGGATGAACCAAAGCCGCCGGAACGCTGACCCCAAGCGTCCGGCGGCGCGCGGCCTTCGGGCCGGTCCTCGCCGCGATCGCGAGCGGTCGCGGCGCGCGCCTCCCGCACGGGGGAGGGGACCCGCGCCGGCACGGAACCGGAACCGGGCGGCATGAACGAAAAGACCTTCACGGACGGGCGCGGGTGACACGATGACCATCTTCCTGCAGCTCGTCGCCTCCGGCGTCGCGGTCGGCATGATCTACGCCGCCATCGCCTTCGGCTACCAGCTCACCTTCGCCACCTCGAAGACGCTGAACTTCGGGCAGGGCGAGGCGCTGGCGCTCGGCGCCCTGTTCGGCCTCACGCTGGCGCCGTTCACCGGCTACTGGCTGATGATCCCGCTGGTGCTGGTCTTCGGCTTCGCGCTCGGCGCCGTCGTCGAGTGCCTCGGCGTGCGCCCGGCGGTGAAGATCAAGTCCGAGTACGGGTGGATCATGGCCACCATCGCGCTCGGCATCATCTTCCGGAACCTCGCCGAGAACATCTGGGGCCGCGACGACCTCAAGTTCCCCTCGCCGCTGCCCGAGGAGGCGCTCCAGCTCGGCGGCATCCGCATGCTGCCGATGGAGCTGCTGATCATCGCCGGCGCGCTGCTGATGATGCTCGCGGTCGAGATCTTCAATCGCAAGTCGATCTGGGGCAAGGCGGTGATCGCCACCTCGAACGACATCGACGCCGCCGGCCTGATGGGCATCAACACCAAGCGCGTCATCACGCTGTCCTACTCGATCAGCGCGATGACGGCGGCATTCGCCGGCGTGCTCGTCGCCCCGGTCACCCTCACCGGCGCCACCATGGGCGCGGTGCTGGCGCTCAAGGCCTTCGCGGTGGCGATCATCGGCGGCCTCGAATCCGGCCTCGGCGTCATCGTCGGCGGCCTGATCCTCGGCGTCGCCGAGACGCTGACCGGCTTCTACATCTCCACCGGCTACAAGGACGTGCCGGGCCTGATCCTGCTCCTAGTCGTGCTGTCGATCCGCCCCGTGGGGCTGTTCGGCAAGGCCGTGATCAAGAAAGTCTGAGCCGATGGCGCAATCCACCTTCGCGCCCGCCGCGGCCCCGGCGCCCTCGGCCTCCGCCGGGATCGGCCGGCATGTCGGCGCGCTCGGCGCCGTGCTCCTCGTGGTGTTCCTCGCCGCCTTCCCGCACGTGGTCACGAGCAGCTACTACATCCACCTGCTGCTGGTGATCGCGATCTACGCGATCCTGATCCTCGGGCTCGACATCGTCGTCGGCTATACCGGCCAGGTCAGCCTCGGCCATGCCGGCCTGTTCGGCGTCGGCGCCTACGCGGCGGCCGTGCTGTTCCTGCATTTCAAGCTCGGGATTTGGTGGGGGCTCCTCGCCGGAATCGGCGTCACCTCCGCCTTCGGCCTGCTGCTCGCGGTGCCGGCCTTGCGGGTCACCGGCCCGTACCTCGCCATGGTGACGCTCGCCTTCGGCACCATCGTCCAGATCTTCATCAACGAGCTGACGCCGATCACCAACGGGCCGCTCGGCATCACCCTGCCGCCGGCCCGCGTCATCGACTTCGCGATGTTCGGCATCACCCCACCCTGGGGCGCGGCCGGCCGCAAGCTCGAATTCTACTATCTCGTCTGCGCCTGCCTGCTGGTGACGATCGCGGTGGTGAACCGCATCGTGCGCTCGCCGTTCGGGCGCGCCTTCGAGGCGCTGCGCGACTCGCCGATCGCCTGCGACTGCATGGGCGTCAGCGTCTACCGCTACAAGGTCTACGCCTTCGTGGTCTCGGCGGCGCTCGCGGGCCTCGCCGGCGCGCTGTTCGCCTGGTCGGAGCGTTACGTCGCGCCGAACTCCTACGGCTTCGAGCTCACCGTGCTGTTCCTGCTCGCGGTGACGATGGGCGGCCGGAAGTCGCGGGCAGGACCCCTGATCGGGTCGGCCATCATCGTGATGATGCCCAATATCCTGGCCGACATCGACCTCGTGCGGATCATGGCCGGTCTCATCGCCGCGGTGGCCGTCGTCGTCGGCATCCAGGCCTTCGTGCGGAAGGCCGAGAACCGCTTCGCCATCCTCGTGCCGGTGGTGCTCTGCATCCTGTTCCTGCCGGCGACGCTGGCGCTGCAATCGGTCACCGACTTCCGGCTCAGCGTGTTCGGCCTGCTGATCCTGTTCGTCGTCTACTACCTGCCCGACGGCATCGTCGGCTTCCTGCGCGAGAAGATCCCGGCGCTCCGCCCGGCCCACACCGCGGAGGGCAAGGCGCTCTCGGCCGACGGCGACGCGCTCATCGCGCAGCGCGGCAAGGCCGCCGGGACCGAGGCGCTGCTCAAGGTCGAGCAGGCCCTGATGCAGTTCGGCGGCCTAAAGGCGCTGGCCGGCATCGACCTGTCGGTGAAGCCCGGCACGATCCACGGGCTGATCGGCCCGAACGGCTCGGGCAAGAGCACGATGATGAACGTGCTCACCGGCATCTACAAACCCACCGCCGGATCGGTGACCCTGGCCGCCGCCGGCAGCGCCGCCAAGCGCCTCGACGGGCGCACGCCCTCAGAGATCGCGCTATCCGGCGTCGCCCGCACCTTCCAGAACGTCCAGCTCTTCCGCGAGATGACGGCCCTGGAGAACGTACTCGTCGGCCTGCACCACGCTTTCCACGGCACGATCTTCGACGCGATCCTCGGCACGCCGCGGCGCAAGCGCGAGGAACGCGAGGCCCGCACCCGCGCCATGGCGATCCTCGACTTCATGGGGCTGGCGAGCCTCGCGCAGGTCGAGGCCCGCAACCTGCCCTACGGTAAGCAGCGCCTGCTCGAGATCGGCCGCGCGCTGGCGCTCGATCCCGTGCTGTTGTTGCTCGACGAACCCGCCGCCGGCCTGACCGCTCCCGACATCGCGGACCTTACCGCGATCATCCGCAAGATCCGCGACGCCGGCATCACCGTCATCCTGATCGAGCACCACATGGACGTGGTGATGGGCCTGTGCGACCGCGTCAGCGTGCTCGATTTCGGGCATAAGATCGCCGAGGGCGGCGCCCGCGAGGTGCAGGCCGACCCGAAGGTGATCGAGGCCTATCTCGGCGCCCCCGACGACATGGGCGGCACGGCCAGTGATGCTGGCAAGGACGCCGGTAAAGATGCCGGCAGGGAGCCAGCCCATGCTTGAGGTCGCCAACCTGTCGGCCGGCTACGGCCAGATCGAGGTCCTGCACGGGCTCTCGTTCCAGGTGCCGAAGGGCAAGGTCGTGACGCTGATCGGCTCGAACGGGGCCGGCAAGACCACGACGATGCGGGCGCTCTCGGGCATGATCCAGCCGCGTTCGGGCTCGATCAAGCTCGCCGGCCGAGAGATCTCGGGCCTCGACAGCCACGACGTGGCGCGGGCTGGCCTCGCCCACTCGCCGGAGGGACGCCGGGTGTTCCCGACGCTGTCGGTCGAGGACAACCTGACGCTCGGCGCCTTCCCGCGGCTCACCGGCTCGCGGCCGAAGGGCGACGTCGCCGCCGACCGCGAACGCGCCTACGCGCTGTTCCCGCGGCTCAAGGAGCGCCGGCTGCAACTCGCCGGCACGCTGTCGGGCGGCGAGCAGCAGATGCTCGCCATGGGCCGCGCCCTGATGCTGCGCCCCGACATCCTGCTGCTGGACGAGCCCTCGATGGGCTTGGCGCCGAAGCTCGTCGAGGAGGTGTTCCGCATCATCCGCCAGCTCAAGGAGGAGCAGGTGACGATGCTGCTCGTCGAGCAGTTCGCCATGGCGGCTCTGGGCGTGGCCGACTACGGCTACGTCCTCGAGAACGGCCGCATCCGGTTCCAGGGGCCGGCCGCCCAGCTCAAGAGCGATCCGGCGGTGCGGGCGGCCTATCTCGGCGGCGACCACTGATCGCGCCCCTCCGGGCGTCCGCTCGGATCGCGCCCGCCCGGGCGCCCGCTTGGCAATCCGGGGGGCGAGCCCCTACCTGTCGCCGGGCGACACCCCGGAGACACCCTTGGCACACGACGATTCAGGCCCCGCTCAGATGCACGCCACCACCATCCTGATGGTGCGCAAGGCGGGCCGCGTCGTCATCGGCGGCGACGGCCAGGTCAGCCTCGGCCAGACCATCGTGAAGGGCAACGCCCGCAAGGTCCGGCGGCTGGCCAAGGGCGCGGTGATCGGCGGCTTCGCAGGCGCGACGGCCGACGCCTTCACCCTGTTCGAGCGGCTTGAGGCCAAGCTCGAACAGTATCCCGGGCAGCTCACCCGCGCCTGCGTCGAGCTGACCAAGGATTGGCGCACCGATCGCTACCTCCGCCGCCTCGAGGCGATGATGCTGGTGGCCGACAAGGACGTCAGCCTGCTGCTCTCGGGCGCGGGCGACGTGCTGGAGCCGGAGGGCGGCGTGATGGCGATCGGCTCAGGGGGCAACTACGCCCTTTCGGCCGCGCGCGCCCTGGAGGACACCGACCTCGACGCCGAGGCGATCGTGCGCAAGGCGATGCGGATCGCCGCCGAGATCTGCGTCTACACCAACGGCAGCCTCGTCCTCGAATCCCTCGACGCGGACTCGGTCTGACCCTCACCCGGTCCGTCCCGACGGCTTTGAGGCCGCCGGGAGGCCGCGCGGCCGCTACTTGTCGAAGCTGTAATCGAGGTCGATGCCGTCCTTGCCGTCGTCGCTGGCCTTGAAGGTCATCTTCATGCGCTTCTCGGTCGTGCCCGTGTCCTGGGTCTCGTCCCAGACCGAGGTGTAGCGGCAGGTCATCCGCTTGCCCTTGCGATCCTCGAAGACCGTCTCGGGCTCGACCAGCGCCTTGAGCCGGCGCTTGCCGTCCTTGAAGTCGGGGGCGCCGTTGACTGAGGCCATCAAATCCGTGCGCACCGCGTCCTGCGCGCAGAGCCCACTCGCGGGGGCGGGCGGAGCCGCCGCGACGACTGGGGCCGGAGCGGGCGTCGTCGGCGCGGGCGCAGGCGCTGCAGCCGTCGGAGCGGGCGCCGGAGCCGCTGCCAGCACCGTGAACGGCCGCTCGACCTGGGTGGTGCGGTCGCTGAACTTGTCCCGCAGGGTGAAGGCGAGGACGTAGTCGCCCGGGTCGACGCCGGCGATGCCCAGCGTGAAGTGGAAGGAGAACTTCGGGTAGCCGTCCAGGATGCCGTCCTTCCCAGCTGTGAACTCCTTGTCGATCACGGCCTTCTGGCCGCCGAGGATCGCACCGCCCTTGCTCTGCAGCACGTAGTCGACGACCAGGCCGAACCGGACGTCGCCGCCGGCCACCGGCACCAGCGTCTCGCCGACCGGCTCCATGTAGGTGATGACCTTCTCGCTCGGCAGGAAGGCGCCCACGGCGCGCGGGTCGACGTCGCCGAACCCCTCCGACGGGCGCGTCACGAACAGCACCCGGCGCACGCCGAGGCTCTGGCTGGCGACCGGGGCTGCGGCCGGAGGAGAGGCTACGGCGGCGGGAGCCGGCGGCTTGGCCGCCGCGGGGGCTTCCGCCCTGCTCGCTTCCGATTTGCCCGCCCCGACCTTGCCGGACTGCACGGAGCCGCCCGACCAGAACCCGCCGCCACCGCCGCCGGCCGGGATCGTCACGCTCTTCATGATCGCCGACAGCGCGGTCTCGTTGGTCGCGCGGTCGTCCTCGGAGCCCCACACGGTGACCAGGACCGCCCGGTTGCGGCTCGCGTCGAGGGTGACGAAGTCGATGATCGCCTTGCCGTTCTTGTCCGTCGCCTGGTAGCGCTGCACCTGGCCCGGGGTGCCGTTGAAGTCGATGGTCTGCTCCGTCGGCTTGCCGACGAGCTTGACCTTGTTCTTCGTCAGGTAGGCCTTGCTGTCCTTGATCAGCGAATCGAGGCGCGACTTGCTGTCGGTGGCGATGTTGACGACGATGTCGCCGTCCGCCGAGACGGAGGCGATCTCGGTCTCGTAGACGCTGGTGTCCCAGTCGTCCGGCATCGTCGCGGTGACGGCGGGCTCCTTCGCCGGCAGGACGATGTCCTTGGCGAAGGCCGGCGCGGCCAGCCCGATGAAGAGGGCGGCCCCCACGATCCAACGTTTCATGTGCGTCACCCCCGAACCGGGCTCGAACATCGATCCGGCGCTCGAACTCTCATCCGGTCTGACGAAACGACGGTCAAGGTTGTACCGGCGCCGCCCCCGGATTTATGCAGACGACCTCACGGTTTCGGTCGGAACGCGGCGACGAACAGGGCGATGTCCTGCTTACGCCCTGAGACCGCGCCGCGTCGAACAGGTTGTATGGGTAACGGGTCCTTGACAACCTGTGGATATGGTCCGCTGCGCAAGCACAGGGCCTGACGCGCATGACGATCGGCGGCAAACTTCTCGGACTGGTCGGCGCCTCCAGTCTCGTGACCCTCGTGGTCGCAGGCGTGGGCCTCGACACCCTGCGCACGTTCGACCGATCGGTCGGCGCGGCGCGGAATGCCACCGAGAACGCGCTGTTCGCCGCCGAGCTCACTAGGCTCGCCACCGACACGGCGCTGGAATCGCGCGGAATCTATGCCGCCGCCGACACCCAGGCCGCGCGGAAATACGCCGCCGGCATCGTCCGCGACCTCTCGGCGATCGATGCGCTGCTGACCGAGTGGCGCCCGGCGGTGCCGGAGGCGGACCGGCCGCTGTTCGAGCGCGTGGCCAAGGACGCCGCGGAGTTCCGCCGGCACCGCACCGAGACCGCCCGCCTCGGCACGGAGGTTTCGCCGAAGGCCGCCGCCGAGCAGGGTTTCACCGACGCGAACCGCGACAACCGCGTCGCCTTCCAGACCGGCATCGAAACCTTCGTGAAGCGGAGCCGCGAGCGCATCGAGACCCTGAACGCCGCCGCCGAAGCGCTCTACGTCGAGCGCCTGCGGCTCCTCCTGGCGCTGGCGTTCGGCGGAACCCTCGGCGGCCTGCTCGTCGGCGGCCTCGTCGGCCATCGGATGATCGCCAAGCCCCTGCGGGCCGTCTCCACGGCGATCCGTCGCCTCGCGCAGGGCGACCGCGACCTGCCCCCGGTCAAGCCGTCGCGCGACGAGATCGGCGCGATCTGGGCGAGCATGCGCACGTTTGCCGACGCGATGGGGGAGGCGGACGCCCTGCGCCGCAGCCAGGCGCAGGCCGGCCTCGAAGCCGGGGCGATCAAGCGGGCCGAGATGGACACCCTCGCCGACCGCTTCCAGGTCAGCGTCGGCGGCCTCGTCGGCCATCTCGCCGCCTCCGCCGGCACGATGGAGGAGACCGCCCGCGCCATGGCGCGCAACGCCGAGCGCACCAGCCTGCAGTCGCAGGCGGTGATGGACGCCGCCGGCACCGCCTCGATGAACGTCCAGGCGGTGGCCGCGGCCACCGAGGAGCTGGCCGCGACCGCCAACGAGATCGGCGCGCAGGTCTCTCAGACCTCGATCGCCGCCGCCGGCGCCGTCGAGAACGCGCGGCGCACCGAGCAGTCCGTGCAGCGGCTCGCCCGCAGCGCCGCCAGCATCGGCGAGGTCGTCTCGCTGATCTCGGGTATCGCCGGCCAGACCAACCTGCTGGCGCTCAACGCCACGATCGAGGCGGCGCGCGCCGGCGAGGCCGGCCGCGGCTTCGCAGTGGTGGCTGCCGAGGTGAAGAGCCTCGCCGGCCAGACCGCCCTCGCCACCGACCGGATCACCGCCGAGATCGCCAAGATCCGCGACGCCACCGCCGACGCCGTGGCGGCGATCGAGGAGATCGGCGGCACCATCGGCTCCGTCCACGAGATCGCGATGGGCGTCTCCGCGGCGGTGGAGGAGCAGCAGCTCGCCACCCAGGAGATCGCCCGCAGCGTGAGCGACGCCGCCGAGGGGACGCGTGCGGTGAGCGAGACCATGGCCGAGGTCCAGGCCGCCGCCCTCCAGGCGGGCGACGCCGCCGGGCAGGTCCTGGCTGCGGCCGGAGACCTCGCGCGCCGCTCCGCGGGCCTCGGCGGCGAGGTCGACGGGTTCGTCCGCGAGATCCGCGCCGCCTGAAGGCAGGCCGGAAACAGCTCTTGGGATCACCCTCGGCATCGGCCCTGGTAAGCGTGCCGCCCTGCGCTTAGATCGGGGCGATGCGCCATCCCCCCTCGTGCCCGCAATCCTCCTGCCCGCCGTCCGTCCGGTGATCGACCACGCGCTCCTGTCGCGTGCGGTCTCCCGCGGCATCCTCACCGCGGCGCAGGTCGAAGCCCTCGACCGGCTCGCCCGCGAGGTGGCGGCTCCCGAGCCGGAGCGGGTGGACGACGACGAGCGCCTGCGCTTCATCACGGGCTTCGCCGACATCTTCGTCACCCTCGGCATCGCCCTGTTCCTTGGCGCGGCGTGGTGGCTGGCCGGCGACACCCTCGGCGAGACCGGAAGCCGGGTGCTCGTGGCGGCCCTGGCCTGGGGGCTCGCCGAGTTCTTCACCCGCCGCCGCAGGATGGCGCTGCCGAGCATCGCGCTGCTCGCGATCTTCGCGGTGGAATCCTTTCTCGCCGTCTCGTCGATGGCGGGCATCGCCGTCGGCTGGGGCAGCGCCCTGCCGGGACCGAGCGGTTCGGGCGCGCCGGCGCCGCTCCCCTATGCCGGGGCGGCGCTCGCGACGCTGGCGCTGTGCGCCCTGCATTACCGGCGCTTTTCCGTGCCGATCACCATCGCGGCGGGCGCGGCCGCGCTCGCGGGCACGCTGCTGGCGCTGGCCTTCGCCCTCGTGCCGAGCCTCGATGCCGGCGCCTTCAGCGCGTTGCTGGTCGCGGCGGGCCTCGCGGTCTTCGCGCTCGCGATGCGCTTCGACCTCGCGGACCGGCAGCGCCAGACCCGACGCACCGACATCGCGTTCTGGCTGCACCTGCTCGCCGCCCCGCTGATCGTGCATCCGATGCTGACCACGGTCCTCCGGAGCGGCGACGCGCCGACGACGGTCTCGGCGATCCTGGTGCTCGGGGTCGTCCTGCTGCTGGCGCTGGTGGCCCTGGTCACCGACCGGCGCGCGATCCTGGTCGCCGGCCTGACCTATGCCGGGATCGCGTTCGGAACCCTGATCCGCGATGCCGGATTCACCAGCCGGGCCGCCCCGCTGAGCTTCCTCGCGCTCGGCGCCTTCGTCCTGCTTCTCAGCGCCGGCTGGCACGCGATGCGGGGCCTCGTCCTGCGCGGCCTGCCCGCGCGCCTGGCAGCCCGGCTGCCGCACCCGATCGGAGCCCGATGACCACGTTTTCCCCCCGCGAGATCGTCTCGGAACTCGACCGCTTCATCGTCGGCCAACACGACGCCAAGCGCGCCGTCGCCATCGCGCTGCGCAACCGCTGGCGCCGGCAGCAGCTCACCGGGCCGCTGCGCGAGGAGGTCGCGCCGAAGAACATCCTGATGATCGGCCCGACCGGTTGCGGCAAGACCGAGATCGCCCGCCGCCTGGCGCGGCTCGCCGGCGCGCCGTTCCTCAAGATCGAGGCCACCAAGTTCACCGAGGTCGGCTATGTCGGCCGCGACGTCGAGCAGATCGTGCGCGACCTCGTCGAGGTGGCGATCGGGCTCGTGCGCGAGGAGAAGCGCAAGGCGGTCAAGGCCAAGGCCGAGGCGGCGGCCGAGAACCGCATCCTCGACGCCCTGGTCGGCCCGACCGCGAGCCAGCCCACCCGCGACAGCTTCCGCAAGAAGCTCCGCGACAGCCAGCTCGACGACAAGGAGGTCGAGATCGAGCTTGCCGGCAACCCGTCCTCGGGCATGCCGATGTTCGAGATCCCCGGCATGCCGGGCGCGTCCATGGGCGCGGTCAACTTGGGCGACATGTTCGGCAAGGCGTTCGGCGCCACCAAGGGCAAGCCGCGCCGGATGAGCGTGCGCGACGCCTACGCGCCTTTGCTGGCGGAGGAATCCGACAAGCTCGTCGACGACGACGCGCTGATCCGCGAGGCGATCCGCGAGGTCGAGGACAACGGCATCGTCTTCCTCGACGAGATCGACAAGATCTGCGCCCGCGAGGGCCGCTCCTCGGCCGACGTCTCCCGCGAGGGCGTGCAGCGCGACCTGCTGCCGCTGATCGAGGGCACGACGGTGACGACGAAGCACGGGCCCGTGAAGACCGACCACGTGCTGTTCATCGCGTCGGGCGCCTTCCACGTCTCGAAGCCCGCCGACCTGCTGCCGGAGTTGCAGGGCCGCCTGCCGATCCGCGTCGAGCTGCAGCCGCTCACCGTCGAGGACTTCAAGCAGATCCTCACCTCCACCGAGGCGAGCCTGCTCAAGCAGACGGTGGCGCTGATGCAGACGGAAGGCGTGACGCTGGCCTTCTCGGACGACGCGGTGGACGCGCTCGCCCGCGTCGCCGTGGAGGTGAACGGCTCGGTCGAGAACATCGGCGCGCGACGCCTCTCGACCGTGCTGGAGCGCGTCATCGACGAGGTCTCGTTCACCGCCACCGACCGGGCCGGGGAGACGGTGGCGATCGACGCGGCCTACGTCCGCGACCGGGTCGAGAGCCTCGCGGCCAACGCCGACCTCAGCCGCTTCATCCTGTAGCGTGGTGCGCCACATCGAGCGGGCAGGGGCGTCGGCGACGCTCCTGCCCGTCGTCGCGCTCGTCGCCGGCATGGTCTCGCTCCAGAGCGGGGCGGCCCTGGCCAAGAGCCTGTTCCCGGCCGTCGGCGCCGCCGGGGTGTCGAGCCTGCGCGTCGGCTTCTCGGCCCTGATCCTGCTCGCGGTGTGGCGGCCGTGGCGGCGGAGCCTCGGGCTTCGCGAGGCCGGGATCATCGCGCTCTACGGCGCAGCGCTCGGGATGATGAACCTGACTTTCTACCTGGCGCTGCGCACGATCCCGCTCGGGCCGGCGGTGGCGATCGAGTTCCTGGGGCCGCTCGCGGTCGCGCTCTCGGACTCGCGCCGGGCGGCCGACTTCGCCTGGATCGGCCTCGCCATCCTCGGCCTCGGGCTGCTGCTGCCCCTGCGCGACGCCGGCGGCCTCGACCCGGTCGGCGTCGCCTACGCCCTAGTCGCGGCCCTGGCCTGGGCGCTCTACATCGTGTTCGGGCAGCGTGCCGGGCGGGTCGACGGCGGGCAGGCGGTGTCGCTGGGCATGCTGGCCGCGGCCCTGGTGGTGGCGCCGTTCGGCTTGGCGAGTTCCGGTGCGGCCCTGTTCGACCCGGCGACGCTGGTCCTCGGCTTCGGGATCGCGGTGCTGTCGAGCGCGCTGCCGTATTCCCTCGAGATGGTGGCCTTGCGCCGCCTGACGCGTCAGGCCTTCGGGGTGATGATGAGCCTGGAGCCGGCGATCGCCGCGCTTGCGGCGCTGATCCTCCTCGGCGAGCGCCTGTCGCCGCTCCAATGGCTGGCGATCGGCTGCGTGATCGCGGCCTCGGCCGGCATCACTGCCGGCGGTCGCAGGGCTGCGAAGGCGGCCGCGATGACGCCTTGAAGGCGGGCGCGGGCGGCCCCAGTGCGGTCAGCTCTCCCACACCTGCCCGGGCCGCATCGCCAAAAAACGCGCGCGCGGTTGCCCGGCCTGGTCCATCGCGGCGTCCAGCGCCTCGGCCGGCGCCTCGATGCCCTCGTCGGTGAGCTTGAAGGTGCCCCAATGATGCCCGAGCGCCTGGCGCGCGCCGAGCAGGTCGAGGGCGGCGACCGCGTCGGCCGGGTTCATGTGCTGCGCCTGCATGAACCAACGCGGCTCGTAGGCGCCGATCGGCAGGGTCGCGAGCCGCGGAGCCCCGAAGCGCCTCCGCACGTCGCGGAAGATCGCGCCGTCGCCGAAGCCGGTGTCGCCGACATGGTAGTGGACGCCCTCGGGCGACGTGATCACGAAGGCGCACCACAGGGCCATGCGCCGGTCGTTCAGACCTCGTGCCGACCAGTGGTAGGCCGGCGTCAGGTGCACGCTCACGCCATCGCCCAGGTCGACCGAGCCGCCCCAGTCGCGGGTCTCGACGTGCATCGTCTCGTCGTAGCCGCGCAGGATCGCGTCGTTGCCGAGCGGCGCGACGACGAGCGGCTGGTGCGCCTGCCAGATCCGCGCGAGGCTCGGCCCGTCGAGATGGTCGTAGTGGTTGTGGGTGATCAGCACGCAATCGATCGCCGGCAGGTCGGCCATCGCGATGCCGGGCGGGTTGACCCGCTTCGGCCCGGCGAAGCGCACCGGGCTCGCGCGCGTTGCGAAGACCGGGTCGATCAGGATGTTGCGGCCGGCGACCTGCACGAGGTAGCTCGCATGCCCGATCAGCACGACGCGCAGGTCCGAGACGCGCTCCGGCGGCCGGTCGGCCGGGAACGGGCTCGGATGGCGTTTCGGCCACGCCGTACCGCCGCGCTCCGCCTTCCAGCGGACGACGTCGCCCAGGGACTTGTCGGCGGCTTGCGTCTTGTCGGGGACTTGAGCCTTGTCGGCGACTTGTGCCTTGTCGGCGACTTGGCAATTGTCGGCGACCTGGCCGGGCGCGAAGAACCGCACCCCGTCGAAGTGGTCGCTCGTCGGCCCGCGGTAATACGGGTTCCGCCCGCGCCGGTGCACGGCGTAGCCGACGCCGCCCAGGGTCATCACCGTGGCCGCGCTCGCGGCCGTGAGCAGGCTTCGCCGTTTCATGCCGTGATCACATGGCCGGCGCCGCCTGGGAATCAAGCCGACGTCCCTGTCGTCGCGAACTGGCACCGGGGACAGCCTCCGCGAAAATCGGCGCGAACTTCGCCTTGTGAACAGACGGCGGCCTCGCGCTGCGCTATGGCCTTGATGCACGTGAGGATCGAACCGCTGCCGCCATGGCCGTCACCGCCGCCCCGTCCTTCGGCAGGAACCTCCTGCTGCGCGCCCTGCAGCCCGCCGACCGGGCGCTGATCGCGCCCTACGCCGAACCGGTGGAGTTCGTGCGCGGCGACGTCGTGTTCGGCTCGGGCGACCCGGTCTCGCACGTCACCTTCCCCTGCGACCACACGGTGGTCACCCTGGCGATCACCATGCTCGACGGCCGCATGGCCGAGACGGCGACGGTGGGCTGGGAGGGCGCCGTCGGCGGCGTGGTCAGCCAGGGCTACCTGCCGGCCTTCAGCCGCGCCGTGGTGCAGATCGGCGGCCCGGCCTTGCGCGTGGAAGCCGGGCGCCTCCAGGCGGCCAAGCAGGCCTCGCGCACCCTGCGCAACCTGTTCACACGCTACTCCGACTGCCTGATCGCCCAGCTCCTGCAATCGGTCGCCTGCAACGCCCTGCACCCGATCGAGCAGCGCGCGGCCAAGTGGCTGCTGACCCTGCACGACCGGCTCTCGACCGACGTCCTGCCGATCACCCAGGACGTGTTGGCCGAGATGCTCGGCGTGCGCCGCACCTACCTGTCGGGCGTGCTGCGCGGCCTGCACGACCGCGGGATGATCGCAGTGGCCCGCGGGCGCATCACCATCCGCGACCGGGCGGCCCTGGAGCGGGCGGCCTGCGAGTGCCACGACCGCGTGCGCCGCCATTTCGAGGACGTGCTCGGCGCGGTCTACCGCGACGACGGCACGCTGGTCGCCGTCGACCCGGCGGCGGCCGGCGCGGCGGGTTCGGCCGCGCAAGGCGGTTCGGCCTCGCGAGAAAAGGCGGCTTGAGGCCATGACCGCCGCACCGACCCCGGACCCGCTCGACGGCGCGCGCCTCGCCGCCCTCGACGAATACGGCATCCTCGACACGCCCGCCGAGAGCGGCTTCGAGGACATCGTCCTCCTGGCCTCGCAGGCCTGCGAGACCCCGACGGCGCTCGTCAGCTTCGTCGCCAAGGACCGGCAATGGTTCAAGGCGCGGATCGGGTTCGACCCGTGCGAGACGCCGCTGACCCAATCGGTCTGCGCGCACGCGCTCGGCCGCGACGGCATCCTCGTCATCCCCGACCTGACCCGCGACCCGCGGACCCGCGACAACGCCCTCGTCACCGGCGATCCGCAGATCCGGTTCTATGCCGGGGCGCCGCTGCACACGCAGGACGGCTTCGCGCTGGGCACGCTCTGCGTCATCGACTCCGTGCCGCGCCCCGAGGGCTTGACGGCGCGGCAGACGGCGACCCTGACCGCGCTGGCGCGCCAGGTGATGGTCCAGCTCGAATTGCGCCGGGCGATCGAGAACCGCGAGCAGGCGCTCGCCGCCCGTGCCCGCGCCGAGGAGCAGCTGCGCCTCGCGGTCGAGGCCACCGGCATCGGCATCTTCGACTTCGACCTCGCCACCGGCGAGCTGCGCTGGGACGCGCGGGTGCGCGCCCTGTTCGGCGTGCCGGCGCGCGGCCCGATCACCTACGCGGAGACCTATCTCGGCGGCGTCCACCCCGACGACCGGGAGCGCGCGGACGCGGCGGTCCGGGCGGCCATGGACGCGGACGGCGTCGGCGTGTTCGACACCGACTACCGGGTGATCGCGGCCGACACCGGCGTCGAGCGCTGGCTCGCGGCCCGCGGCCGGGCGATCGTCGAGGACGGCGTCGCCGTCCGCTTCATCGGTTCGGTCCGCGACATCACCGAGCACAAGGCCGCCGACCTCGCTCTGAAGGCGACCGAGGAGCGCTACCGCCTGGCGGCGCGCGCCACCACCGACGCGATCTGGGACTGGGACCTCGTCGCCGACCAGGTCCGCTGGAACGAGGCGCTGACGCTCGCCCACGGCCATGACCTCGGCGCGGTGGTGCCGCAGGGCGCGTGGTGGCTCGCCCAGATCCATTCGGAGGACCGCGACCGGATCGCCCGCAGCATCCACGCGGCGATCGACGGCACCGTGGAGACCTGGACCGACGAGTACCGCTTCCGGCGCGGCGACGACAGCTACGCCGCCGTGATCGACCGCGGCTACATCATCCGCGACGACGCCGGCCGGGCGGTGCGGATGATCGGGGCGATGCTCGACATCACCCGCCGCAACGAGACCGAGCGGCGCCTGCGCCAGAACCAGGCGCAGCTGGACACCGTCCTGCAGACCATGCCGGTGGGCATCCTGCTGGCGGAGGCGCCGAGCGGACGGATCGTGTTCGGCAACCCGCGCCTGGAGCGCATCCTCGGCCACCCGACCGTGCAGGCCGAAGACCGGGACGGGTACGGCGCCTACCGCGCCTACCGGGCCGACGGGTCGCCGGTGCCGCCCGGGGACTACCCGCTCGCCCGCATCACCGCCGGCGAGGTCGACCACGCCGAGCTGGAGGCGCATTACCAGCGGCCCGACGGGTCGCGTCGCTGGATCGAGATCATCGGCGAGGCCGTGAAGGATTCCAACGGCGTCACCATCGGCGCGGTGGTGGCGGTCGGCGACATAGAGGACCGCAAGCGCGCCGCGCAGCAGCAGGACATCCTCCACCACGAGCTCGGGCACCGCCTGAAGAACACCCTCGCCCTGGTGCAGGCGATCGCGACGCAGACCCTGCGCAACGTCACCGACCTCGACGCCGCCCGCGAGGCCCTGTCGGCCCGCCTCGTGGCCATGGGCAAGGCCCACGACATCCTGCTCTCCGGCGAGAGCGAGAGCGCAGGCATGGAGGCGGTGCTGCGCGGCGCCCTGAGCATCCACGACGACGGCGGGCCGCAGCGGTTCCGGCTCTCGGGGCCCGACCTCGCGGTCGGCCCGAAGGCGGCGCTGTCGCTGGCGCTGATGGCGCACGAGCTGGCCACCAACGCGGTCAAGTACGGCGCGCTCTCGGTGCCGGACGGCAGCGTCGTCCTGCGCTGGGAGGTCGAGGGCCGCGACCGCGCGGACGGGAGCGCCGTCATCCACCTGCTCTGGCGCGAGCAGGGCGGTCCGTCCGTGCTCGAGCCGACCCGCAAGGGGTTCGGCACCCGCCTGATCGAGCGCGGCCTCGTCGGCGCGATCGGCGGCACGGTAAGGCTCGCCTACCCAAAAAGCGGGGTCACCTGCACGGTCACGGCCCCCTTGAGCGGGCTGCTCGAATCGTAAGCTGGACGCCGGTCTCGCTCAGCCCGGATCGTCCGCGGGCTTCGGCCCGGCGGGCGCGAAGAAATCCTCCGGCGGCGCCACCACGACGCGCCGCGCCGCGACGTCGAGGTCGGGGACGAAGGCCTTTGTGAAGGGCAGGAGCGCCGTGGCGCCCCCCTGTACGGGCTTGATCTCCAGGAGGTCGCCGCCGCCGTAGTTCGGCACCGCGACGACGGTCCCGATCACCGTGCCGGCGGCGTCGATCGCCGGCAGCCCAACGAGGTCGGCGGTGAAGACCTCGTCCGCATCCGGCTCGCCGAGTCGCTCGCGGGGGACGTAGAGGAGGGTGCGGTTCAGGGCCTCGGCGCCGGTCCGGTCGGAGACGCCGCGGACGCGCGCGACCAGGAGGTCGGGCGACGACCCGGGAGCCGGGCGCACGCTCGTAAGTTCGAACGTCCGGCCGTCGGCCGAAACGAGCGGGCCGTAGCCGGCGATGGCCTGCGGGTCGCCGGTATAGGATTTCAGGCGGATCTCGCCGTTGAGCCCCTGCGCCCGGCCGAACTCGCCCATCACGACGAGGTTCGGGTCGACCGAGACGGGGGCCGGCTTCGCCGCGGGCTTGGGCCGCGGCGAAGTCTGGGTGTCGGGCGCGATGGCGCCGCGGCGCGCGCCGTCGCCGCGGGATGGGCCTGCGGGACGACGCATGCTCTGGCTCCTCAGGCGGCCGCGTCCTCGGCGGGCTTGGCGGCCTTCTCGGCGCGCTTGGCGGCGCGCTCCTTGGCCTTCTCGCCCGGCTCCGCCTTCTGCGGGTTGTTGCGGGTCGGGCGCTTGGCGAGCCCCGCGGCGTCGAGGAAGCGTAGCACGCGGTCGGTCGGCTGCGCGCCCTTGGCGAGCCAGGCCGTGATCTTCTCGGCCTCGAGCACGATGCGGGCCGGGTCGTCCTTGGCCTTCATCGGGTCGTAGGCGCCGACCTTCTCGATGAAACGGCCGTCGCGGGGGGCGCGGGCGTCGGCGACGACGATGCGGTAGTACGGGCGCTTCTTGGCGCCGCCACGGGTGAGGCGGATCTTGAGGGACATGTCTTCAACTCCTGATGTGCTTCGATCGATCAACGAATGGTGAGTAGTGAGTAGCGAATGGAAGGCCGAAAGCCGCATTCGCTATTCGCTACTCCCCCTTCGCCCTACTTCTTCTTCCCGAACGGGAAGCCGCCGAGACCCGGCATCTTCGAGCCTCCGAGGCCCGGAAGGCTCGGCATCTTGCCAGCCCCCCCGAGGCCGGGGGGCATCGGCGGCAGCTTGCCGCCGAACTGCTTCTGCATCGCCTCGATCTGCTCCGGCGTCGGCTCGGGCATCCCCGGGGGCAGGCCGGGCATCCCGCCCATGCCGCCCGGCATCCCGCCGCCGCCGAGGCCGAACATCGAGCCCAAAGCCTGGCCGATGCCGCGCTTGCCCGAACCCATGGCCTTCATCATGTCGGCCATGGTCCGGTGCATCTTCAGGAGCTTGTTCAGCTCCTCGACCTTGGTGCCCGAACCCGCCGCGATGCGCTTCTTGCGGGAGTTCTTGAGCAGGTCGGGGTTCTTGCGCTCCTGCGCGGTCATCGAGGAGATGATCGCGCGCTGGCGCTTGAACATGTTCTCGTCGAGGTTGGCGCCCTCGACCTGCTTCTTCATCGCGCCCATGCCGGGCAGCATGCCCATCAGGCCGCCGATGCCGCCCATCTTCTCCATCTGTCCGAGCTGCATCGACAAGTCGTCGAGGTCGAACTTGCCCTTGCGCATCTTCTCCGCGGTGCGGAGCGCCTGCTCGTGGTCGATGGTCTCGGCCGCCTTCTCGACGAGCGAGACGATGTCGCCCATGCCGAGGATGCGGTTGGCGACGCGGGAGGGATGGAACTCCTCCAGCGCGTCGACCTTCTCGCCGGTGCCGACGAGCTTGATCGGTTTGCCGGTGACGGCGCGCATCGAGAGCGCCGCGCCGCCGCGCGAATCGCCGTCCATGCGGGTGAGCACGATGCCGGTGACGCCGAGCCGCTGGTCGAAGGCGCGCGCGGTGTTGACCGCGTCCTGGCCGGTGAGCGCGTCGGCGACGAGCAGCACCTCGTGGGGGTTCGTCGCCGCCTTCACCTCGGCGGCTTCCTGCATCAGGGCCTCGTCGACCGTGGTGCGGCCGGCGGTGTCGAGCATCACCACGTCGAAGCCGCCGAGCCGGGCGGCGTCCATGGCGCGCTTGGCGATCTGCACCGCCGACTGGCCGGCGACGATCGGCAGGCAGGCGACGCCGACCTGGGCCGCGAGGATCGCCAGCTGCTCCATCGCCGCCGGGCGGCGGGTGTCGAGGGAGGCGAGCAGCACCTTGCGCTTCTCGCGGTCGGACAGGCGCCGGGCGATCTTGGCGGTGGTGGTGGTCTTGCCCGAGCCCTGCAGGCCGACCATCAGGATCGGCACCGGGGCGGGGGCGTTCAGGTCGATCACGCCGGCGTCGGTGCCGAGCATGGCCACGAGCTCGTCGTTGACGATCTTCACGACCATCTGGCCGGGCGTGACCGACTTCAGCACGACGGCGCCGACGGCCTTCTCGCGCACCGCGTCGGTGAAGCCGCGCACCACTTCGAGGGCCACGTCGGCCTCGAGCAGGGCGCGGCGGACCTCGCGCATCGCGGCGGTGACGTCGGCCTCGGTCAGCGCGCCCCGACGGGTGAGGCCGGAGAGGATGCCGGACAGGCGGTCGGAAAGGCCCTCGAACATGGCGCTACTCGTCCAGGCCGGACGCGGCGGCGCGGCGCGCCTGGAACGCGTCCTCGAAGGCACTGAGCGCGCGGGCGAACTTGTCCCGGCACTCGGGATTGCAGAAGCCGACCACGGCGCCGTTGTAGAGCGTCAGGGAATCGGCTGCGATCGGCTTGCCCGACCAGGGGCAGAGCTCGTTCACGGCATCCTCGATGCGCAAGGCGGCGGATGGTGTCATGGCGTAAAGGTCATGGCGTGGGTCAAGGACGGCCTTCGTGAGGACGCCTGCCGCCAACGCCGAGCACGCCCGAGGGCGCGAACGCGCTGTCGGGCGTTGACCTCCGGCCTCGATGGACCGGTCGGCTTCGGAATCGACGACGAACGTCGGATGCGCCGGGCGATACGGAAGCCGGCGCCGAAAGTCAATTTTTGCACGCCCCGGCAGCTTCCCCGGCAGCCGCCCCTACGGCCGGGCTCGCCTTTTCGCCTGCCTCTCCCACCTTCGATGATCCGACGAAGCTTGAAGGAGGACGACCGCATGGCATACGTCTCGGCCAAGATCAGGGACGAGGGCAGGGCCGCCAAGACGCAGGGCGCGCCGCTCTCGGCCGACCCGTATCCCGCCGGCTCCCAGGACAGCGCCGACTGGCTCGAAGGCTACACCTTCGACGAGCGCGAGCAGAACGTCGACCGCGAGGTCGAGCCAGGGGTCGAGCCAGGCGTCGACACCGGCAAGGCCTGACGGAGGAGGGCGGGATCCGGCCCACATTCTCGCGATCGAACGCAGACGCAGCGTTAACTTTTACCGATCGTTAAGCATGTTCGGCACTCAATGGCCTCGATCGTTGAGGACACACCGATGTCGGACCCCGCCCGCAACCTGCCCCCGTACGAGTCCGGTGGACGCCCGACCCCGGGTCCGCTGCGCGACTGGCTTGCCGCCATGAAGGCCCAGGCGCCCGCCGCCCAGGCCCAAGCTCAGGCCCCCTTCCAGCCGCAGGCCGAGACGCGCCAGCCGCCGCGCCCCGAGCCCCGCGCCGCCGAGACGGCGTGGTCGCCCCGGATCGTGCAGCAGCCGGTCGAGGCCCCGCGTTCGAACCCGGAGGCCGAGGACATCTCCGAGCTGATGGCCGAAAACCTGATGCTGAAGGCGAAGCTTCGGATCGAATCCGACCGCCACGGCGAGTTGCAGACCCTGCTCGCCCAGGAGATCCGCGAGCTGCGCAACCACGTGCAGATCGAGATGAACGCCCTTCACGAAATCCGGGCCGAGCGCGACCACTTCCGGGTCGAGCGCGACCAGATCCGCGACGAGCTCGATGCGATGCGCGAGGAGCGCGACCTCTGGCGCGCCCGCACCGAGGCGCTGGCCCAGCCGCTGTTCCAGAAGCGCTGAGGCGCGTCGATCGCGGCGAGCCGCGGTCGTCGGACACGACGAAGGGCCGCCCTTGCAGGCAGCCCCTTTTGAAAAGCCGAAGGGCCGCCCGTGAGGGCGGCCCTTCCATTGCCGAACCGCGGTCCGGCCGAAACTGTCCCGAGAGTGCCTAGGCGCCCTTAGAAGGAGTCGCCGGAGGCGACGGTCCAGGTCCGGTAAGCCGAAGACAGCGGCTGATGACAATGAGACACTGGATCACCTCCTTTCGTTCGTTGCTGAGATCCCCAAGGTAGGTGGCGGGACGGCCCCTGTGAAGCCCCCCGCCTGCGTTGTCTCGCCGCCCCCCGTGGCAGGCTCCTCGGCCGCCTTCGCGACGCCGATCGGGCGTCAGGGGCGGCCCGCGACGACGGCGGCGACGAGGTCGTTCAGGATCTGGGTCAGCTCCGCCTGCGCGGCGGGGGTGGACAGGTTGTGGTCGGTGCCCGCGACGATCGCGACTGGGGCGCCGAGCCGACGGGCGGCGCGCTCGGGCGTGCGCCCGACATGGCGGCGCAGGGCGGGCAGGCCCGGATCGCCCGCGGTGTAGACGAGGCGCAGATGCGCGCCCCGTTTCCGCATCGTCCCGATCCGTCGCAGCACGCTGCCGCCGGCGGGCCTCGGACGGAACAAGGCCTTCCAGCGGCGGTCGGCCAGGCGGAGGCCGCGGCGCAGGAGCACGCGGCCGATCGCCCGCACGCCGACCTGGCCCGTGAGCAGGCGACGCCACGTGCTGCCGTGACGGAGCAGGGCGGCATAGGTCGCGGCGCTTCCCACCGTCTGGCGCACCACGGCGTCGACGTCGTCCTCCGGGTGCCAGTCGAAGCAGTAGAGGTTGGCCAGGAGCGCCCCGGCGACGCGCGGGTCGCGCCAGGCCGCTTGGAACGCCGCGTAGGCGCCGCTGCAACTGCCGACGAGGACGACCCGTCCGGCGCCCCGCGCCTCCAGGTAATCGAGGGCGTGGCGGAAGTCGTGGAGGGTGTCGGGCGAGAACAGCGGCGAGGCGCCGCCCGGCCGGTCCGCGCTGTCGCCGATGCCGGCGAGGTCCACGCGCAGCGACGGCACGCCCTCGGCCGCGAGGGCGCGGGCCATCCGCGTCGCCTGCCGGCCCCAGCCGGAATGCGCGCTAAGGCCGGCGGCGACGAACAGGATCGTCGGCGCGCCGGTCGCCGGGCCGGCCGGACGGGCCTGGACGCCGAACAGGCCCGGCCCGAACCGGACCGCCTCCTCCAGCCAGCCGTCGCCGGCGAGCTTTGCCGGCGACGCGACCGGGGGCGCCGCCGTCGGGCGGGGCAGGGCGCCGGCGGTCGCGAAGCCGACCACGTCGGCGAAGGCCGCCTCCGGCGTCTCGGAGAACAACGGGTTGCCGACGAGCTGGGCGAGGCCGGGCAGGGCGCCCGAGGTCACATGCGCGCCGAGCGCGGCGTAGCGCTTGGCGAGGGCGTCGGTCTCCGCGCCGAGGATCAGGATTTCGGGCGCCGGGCGCATCGTCGCCGAAGCGAGGTCGATTCGCGCGAGGTCGGCCGCGAGGTCGGGGCCGATCGGGAAGCCGCCGAGCGACAGGTGTCCGGGCGGCTCGGTCGGCACGGTGCCGTCCGAGAGCTGGTTCACCGCGGGCGCCCGCAGCTTCATCTCGCGCAGGTAGCCGCGCCCGGTCCGGCACGGCGCCAGCAGCGCGAGCCGGTCGATCCCGCCCTCCTCGGCGACGAGCGCCGCCAGGGTTCCCCCGAGCCGGAGGCCGACGAGGACGACCTCCGTCGACCCGGCCTCCTCGCGCAGGACGCGCACCGCCCGGCGGATCGCCCCGAGCCAAGCCGCCAGCGTGCCGGCGCCGGCATCCGTGGAATCGCCCTCGCCCGGATAGTCGAAGCGCAGGGTCGCGCAGCCGGTGGCGGCGATCCGCCCGGCGAGGTCCCGCCACGGGCGGTGCGCCGAAAGCTGCTCGAATCCGGTCGCCCCGCACAGGATCACGCCGCGCCGGGCGGTGCCCGGGCTGAACCAGCCGAACAGGCCGTCGACGACGACCGGTTCCGCTTCGACGGGCGACGGATGTGGGAGCGGCGGCGCGTGCATCATCGAGGCCTTAGAACTTCACGATCTCGTTTGTGTTCACGGCGCGAACGATCCCGTGCGGATTCCCGCCGCCGACGAGGGCGATGCGGCGGGACGCGCCGGGGGCGAGGTGGAAGCCGTCGTCGGCGGGCCGGGCGCCCGCCTCGGTCTCGATGCACACGCAGAGCGCGGGGCGGTCCGCCGAGACCCGGAGGACGGGACCGGCAGCACCCGGTTCGATCGCGGCGGCGAGGCCGACCGGGCGCGGCACGGGATCGCGCCCTTGCGGGAAGTGGAAGCTCTCGGCGAGGACGGCGTCGGCGTCCGCATCGACCAGGCTCGCATGGGCGAGGGCGTGCGCCATAGGGCCGAAGCGGTAGCTCCCGGTGGCGTCGAAGAAGCGCCCGAGCAGCGTCGCGCTCGACCAGGTGGCGGAGCCGCGCGGTGCGACCGCGACCGCACGCTCTGCCTTCGCCACGGCGCGCCCCTCGGCATCGCTGAAGACGAGGCGCAGGACGGCGGAAAGCGGCGCGGCCGTCTCGTTGTGGACGTGGAGATGGAGGCCGTTCAGGCCCTCGTCCGAGATCGTCACCTGGACGGGGCGGAAGGCGCGCTTGAGGGCGTACCACGCCGACTTCGGCCGGCCGGCCGCGTCGACGACGCCCCAGCCGATGCCGGGGGCGAGGTCGCGGAAGAACCACACCAGCCCGCCGGCGGTGGGCGAGCGCGCCCGGCGCCACTCGGCGAACACCGCCTCCATCACCTCGGCGCTGGCCGCGCGGGCGAGCGCGCAGTAGCGATCCGGGTCGTCGCGGCGCAGAGTCTCGGGATCGAGCCCGAACAGGTCTTGGATGTAGTGGTCGCGGACCTGCTCGAACTCCCAGTCGGCGCCGCGGTCGCGCGGGACCGTGGCGGCCCAGCCCGGGCTCGCGGGGTCGCAGAGATCCGCCTCCCGCAGGGTCGCGGCGTCGGGGACGTTGGCGAAGGCCAGGCATTCCGAGGCGAAGCCGACCTCGGCGCGGCGCGCATCCTCCAGCGGCCGGCGGTAGGCGCCGACGCCGTAATAGTGGGCGAGCCCGGCATCGGTCGAGAACGGCAGGTCCCCGCCCGACGGCGAGTTCGGCACCACCACGAGGTCCGGCCGCAGGCGGGCGACGCGCTCGGCGAGCACGTCGTCCGACCACCCGCCGGTCCAGGCGTCGCGGGGGAAGCCCAGCATCGCCGCCTGCTGCGCGACCTCGCTGCCGCCGCACAGGACGCAGAGCGCGGGCGAGGCCTGCGTCCGGTCGAGGAAGCCGTCGATCTCGGCGAGCAGGCGGTCCCGGAAGGCCGGGTCGTCGATCGGATAGTCGAAGTTGGCGAGCATCAGGTCCTGGAACACCAGGATGCCGCGCTTGTCGCACAGGTCGTAGAAGGCGTCCGCCTCGTAGAGGGTGATGCCGGACACCCGCAGCATGTTCATGCCGGCCTCCTGCGCCAGCGCCAGCAGCGGGCGGCAAGCCTCGGCGGAATGGCCAACGAGGTCGGCCGGCGTCCAGCACGCGCCGCGGCAGAACACCGGCACGCCGTTGACCGTCAGGCTCAAGCCCTCGGCGAACGGACGGGCGAGCGCGATCGTGCGAAAGCCGACGCGGCCGAGCGCCAGCACGTGGCCATCGATCTCGGCCTCGACCGGATGGAGCCGGGGCTCGCCGTGCGTGTGCGGCCACCACGGGGCGACATCCGGGATCAGGACCTCGCCGGCGAAGCAGCCCGCGGCGTCGGCCTCGATCACCGCCGCGGCGCCGGCGCAGCGGAGCGTCAGCCGGGAGCCTCGAACGTCGGCCAGGGCGAGGCGGAGCCGCAGCCGGCCGGTCCCGCCGTCGAGCTCGGCGCGCAGGTCGGCCGACAGCACGCGCGGGACGCCGGCGCCGAGCGCGGTCCGGGTGACGGGGCGGTAGGGGCCGACGGCGTCGACCGCCGGGCACCAGCCGGGCATGAAGCCGAGGAGGCTGGTGCGGACGTGGCGCAGCGATCCGGGCGTCGCCAGCCGCGGTCGCCAGCGCCCGCGGCGGTTGGGCCGGGCGAGCGCGACCTGGAGGGCGCGAAAGCACAGGGCCAGCTCGACCGTGCCGGCGCCGTCCACCTCGACGGCGTAGGCAAGGAACATCGAGCGCGTCTCCAGGCGGAGCGTGCCGTCGACCCAGATCTCGGCGAGCGTCGCCAGCCCCTCGAAGCGCAGGGATTCGCGGCCGTCGAGCGACAGCGTCGTGCGGTACCAGACGTCCGACCCGTGGAGCGGCGTCGGCGCGGCCTCGGACCAAAGGCCGGCCGCGCGGAGAGACGCCGCCGCGGTGCCGGGAACCTCGGCCGGGATCCAGCCCGAAAGACTCGCCGCGTCGCCGGGACCGGCGCAGGCGCCGGGCGCCGTGACGACGAGCTGCCACGGGCCGTCGACCCGGCGGGGCGGGACGCCGTCGACGGCGTGGAGGCGGGCCACGGCGCCGTGCCCTCAGCGCAGGGCGCGGTCGAGGGCGGCGAAGACGGCGTCGTAACTCGCGGCCGGGCGTTCGAGGGCGGCCGCGAGCGGCGCGGCGTTGCGGCGGCCGAAGGCGCGGGCGAGCTGGAACTGGAACGCCTTGGTCTCCTGCGCCAGGCGCGTCGCCGCCTCGGCGGTCGCGCCGAGTTCGGCGAGGCCCGAGGCGTCGAGCCAAGCGAGGTGGCTGCCGAGGAGCTCGAAGTTCGCCCCGAGCTGGCGCGTGGTGTTGAAGGCGTAGCTGTGGAACACCGACAGGGGCTGGCGCACCAGATCCTCTCCGGTCCCTGCCAGCGCGTCGCGGAAGGCGCGCACGGGGTTCGTCTTCGGCGCGCGCGCGCGGTGCGCGCTCAGCATCGTGCGGGCGGCCGTCCGCAGGGCGCCGGGTGGCAGGGGCGGGGCCACCACCTTCACGAACTCGGCGTAGGGCGGCAGCAGGGTGGGCCCGAAGATCCCGTCGTAGTCGGCGCCGGAGAGCTGGAAGCGGCCGGCATTGTGAAGGTAGTCGAGGGTGCGACGCCGCTCGTCGAGCGCGAGGATCGCGATCGTCGTCTTGGCGTGGTCGCGGCCGTAGGTGGTGCCGGAGGTGTCGGGCAGGTGGATCGCGTCGACCTCGACGAGCACCGGGCAGCCGCGGGTGGCCTGGATTGCGGCGTGGCGCTCGAGCCCGCCGTAGACGGCGAGTTCCTCGAGGCGCAAGCCGTACAGCGCCTCGATGTCGGCCATCGACGGCTTGAAGAAGGTGAACTGGTCGCCCTCGAAGTCCTGCCGCAGGGTGAAGCCGAGCATCGCCTCCGGCTCGAACCCGCGCCCGTGCAGCAGCTCGATCCAGAGGTCGACGTAGCAGTTGGTTTCCGGCCACGCGCGGTCCTGGGCGTGGAGCGGATGCGAGGCGGGCGCCGGGGCGGCATCGTGGACGAGGGCGAGGGCGGCCGACACCGATCCTAGCCCCAGAGCTGCTTGCGCACGTCCGCCGGCCAGGCGGTGAGGTCGAGGCCGTGGTGGCGCAGCAGCGCCAGCGTGATCCGCTCCAGGCCGAACCCGACGCAAGCCGTGTGGGCGACCGCGCCGTCGGCCTGGCCGATCTCCCAGGTGCTGCCGAAATGGTCCTGGTGGTAGTTGAAGCTCAGGCAGGCGGTGGGCTGCTCCGTGCTGTTGACCGGCACGTTGAGCTCGAACTTCAGCCCCTGCATGCGCTGGTTGTTGGCCAGCATCCGCCCGGCGCGCCCGAAGAACGGGTCGTTGGCCGGGTCGACCGCCAGCGGCAGGCCGAGGTCGCGCATCATCGCGGTGCCGCGCTCCAGCCAGACTTCGCGGAAGGCCAGCACCTGCTCGGGCGAGCCCATGCGGACGTATTCGCGCATGCGGAACATCTGCATCCGGGTCGGCTCGACCGAGGGCTCGTGGCGGAAGCAGTAGGATTGCAGGTCGAACAGCAGGCCTTCGGCGGGGAGGGGACCGCGGGCGGCGGCCACCGGATAGAGCGGGTAGCAGGCGGCCGGCGTCAGCACGATGTCGGTGCAGGCCTGGTCCTCGGTCCAGTCCTTTCCGGCCTCGACGCAGGCGAGGAGACGCGCATGGGCGGCCTCGTCGCCGCAGAAGCTGTGCACGGTGCCGGCCAGGTTGGGGAAGCCCTTGAGGTAGCCGCTGCGCTCGAAGGCCGGGCGGCTCATCCCCGGCGGGAAGCGCATCCGCTCGGCCCCGTCGGCCGCGCCGAGGCGGGAGACGAGGGCGTCCAGCGCCTCGACCACGCTCTCGAAGTCGCCGCCGCGGCCATAGAGGCCGTCGATCCCGGTGCGTACCAGGTGGCCCCGGTCGAACAGGCGGTCGAGGAAGGAACGCGGTTCCGCCTCGTCCCCGGCGGACGGCAGCGCCTCGAACGGCGTGGAGGTGGGATCGGCCAAGCTGTCCATCACGCGCCCAGGAATTTGCCGCCGCCCTTCTGCACCAGCAGAAGGTTGGCCGTGTTGCTGTGGATACGGTCGTTGCTGATCATCAGCGGCGCCGAGAGCACGTCGCGCAGCGCCCGGCCGAGGCTGAACGGGGTGCCGTTCTTGTAGCCGGCGATGCCGACGATCCCGAGCGCCACCTGCACGATGGACACCGCCATGGTCGAGGCGGTGGTCTTGACGTTGTTCAGGGCGATCGCGAAGCCGATCGAACCGAGCGCCGCAGGCGACCCTTGCGCCTCTTCGTAGTGGCGCAGGCCGCCCTGGATCGTCCCCTTCATCGCCTGCAGCGAACTCGTCGCCTCGGCCAGGCGCAGGGCGCCGGGGGGCACCGTGCCCGGCCGGCGGCGGGCCTCGGCCTGCACGAAGGTCCGCGCCCGGTCGAGCGCATGGCTCGCGATCCCGAACCAGACGCTGCTCCACAGGAGGTGCGAGGCGGCCAGCATCGATTGGGCCGCGATCTCGGCGAAGGGCTTGGGCAGGATCTGAGCGACCGGCACGTCGCGGGCGGCGAGCACGAAGCCGTCGCTGCAGGTGCCGCGCATGCCGAGCGTGTCCCAGCGGCTGGTGCGCTCCAGGGTGAACTGGTCGGACGTCAACGCGACCAGGACCTGGTCGGAGGAGGCGGCCTCGGGATGGCGCCGGCCGGTGGCGAGGATCACGTCGGCGTGGGCGCCGTAGGAGATCACGGTGGCGTCCTTGCGGAAGGCGAACACGTCGCCCTCGGCCTCGACGGCGCAGAGGCTGTTGCGCAGGTCGCCGCCGATGCCGCCCTCGGTGGTCGCCGAGGCGACGAGCAGCTGCCGCTCCGCCACCCGCTGCATCAGCGCGCGGTGCCAGGGGCTCTCGGCCCCGTGGGTGACCAGGCTCGCGACCTTGATCTGGTGCATCGCGAAAACCATCCCGGTGGCGGCGCAGGCCTGCCCCAGGCTGAAGCACACCTCGGCCATCCGGCTCATGTCGGCGCCCTCGCCGCCGAAGGCCTCGGGGATCTGTATCCCGAGCAGCCGCTCCGCGCGCAGGGCCGCCACCGCCTCGGCGGGGAACCGCCCGTCGCGGTCGACCGCGTCGGCATGGAGCGCCGCCACCTGCGCCACCCGGCGCATGCGCTCGGCGAAGGTCGGCGCGGGAAGGCGCGATTCGGCGAGAATCGGCTCGGGAGGAATCGTTTCGCCCGGGGTGGGGTCGGCGGCGATGCGGTCGGCGAGCGCGCTCATCTGGGCGAGCGCGTTCATGCGTCCACCGGCTCGACGATCGTCGTGACGGTGCTGCGGATCGCCCGGATCGTCGCGAACGAGGTGCGGTTCAGCAGATGATCGGGGAACTCGATGTTGAAGCGCTCCTCGAGCGCCAGCATCAGCTGCACGGATCCGAAGGAGCACAGCCCCTTGTCGAACAGATCGTCGTCGTCCGAGAGCCGGTCCACTTGGCCGGAGAGGGACTCGATCCCGCCGAGGGTCTCGCGGATGTCTTGAGAGGAAATCATCATACGCAACACCATCTGAACCGAATCCAAGATGCCTGCCTAGACTATGATCGTCAATTCTTACTCGACAATAAAGTTAACTTAATTATTAGTAAATGCCTGAGTTATGGTATCTAACTCGCTGAAATCAGGTATTCGCCGCCATACGCCACGAGGGCCAAACGCGGTGAGGCCACGACGCGACGTGCAAGATCACGATCCGAAGCATGCCGCAGATCGAAAGAACGACATTGCGCACAATCGGAATGCGAAGTGCCGTCCGGATCTGTGTTTAGACGCGTTCCGCGACGGGATGGGCGAAACAGATTGCTACATCCGTCAGCAAGCTGGCTAAAGGCCAGTCGATTCGTTGCCGTCATGCAACAGCGGCGTCGCACGAGGTCTTGGCGGACGATTCGACATTGCTCGGGGGAACCGGTTCGCACACAGTGATCGGGCACTGGGGGCATCGCAAAAGCGGGCCCGATGAGCCCGCACCCAAAAAGCGGGCCGCACAAGAAACGTACGTCGCGATCGGCCCCGGCCGCGCGACCGTACGATCCTCGGGTCTCGAAGCTTTTGGAGATATCTATGTCGCTCTTGAAGAGCACCCTGCTCGCTTCGGCCGCCGGCTTCGCCGCCGTCGCCGGCGCCCAGGCTGCCGATCTGCCGGTCAAGAAGGCCGCCCCGATCGAATACGTCCGCGTCTGCACCGCCTACGGCGCCGGCTTCTTCTACATCCCCGGCACCGACACCTGCATCCGCCTCTCGGGCCGCGCCCGCCTCGAGGCCGGCTACCAGACCAGCTACTCCCGCGCCGCCGGCAACGGCGACCTGACCGGCTACCAGGGCCGCATGCGCATCAACATCGATGCCCGCACCCAGACCAGCTACGGCACGCTCCGCGCCTTCCTGCGTCTCGATGCCGGCAGCCGCTCGGGCTACTCGGGCGTCGGCACCTCCGGTACCCAGCAGCGCCAGGGCACGGCCTTCGCCGCCACCGGCGTCGATGGTTTCGGTCGCCTGCAGCAGTACTCGAACGTCGACAAGGCCTTCGTGCAGTTCGCCGGCTTCACCGCCGGTCGCGCCGCGTCGTTCTTCGACTTCTACGCCCACGACTTCGAGTTCGCCGGTGCCACCGCCGGCTCCGACATGGCCTCGACCAACCTCGCCGCCTACACCGCGACGCTCGGCAACGGCTTCTCGGCCACGATCTCGATGGAAGACCCGGCCTATCGCCGCACGCCGATCTTCTCGCCGTCGATCAACATCGCCGGCGTGGCAACCAACTCGGCGCTTGCTAACTCGGGCCTGTTGCTCGGCAGCTCGCCGGTTCCGGTCTTCATCGGCTATAACGGTGCGAACCCGACCCGCTTCAGCACCATCGATGCGATCGAGCGCAGCCGGATGCCCGACTTCGTCGGCGCGGTCCGCTACGACGCCGCTTGGGGCTCGGCCCAACTCTCGGCCGCCGTGCACGAGTTGAACGTCGGCAACGTCGCTTCGGGCGCTGGCACCTTCGCTGCCGCAAATCCTGGTTCGCTCGGCACCATCGCCCACACCGACAACACCTACGGCTACGCCGTGCAGGGCGGCGTGAAGGTCAACCTGCCGTTCATCGCCCCCGGCGACACCCTCTACCTGCAGGGCGCCTACGGCAACGGTGCGCAGCTCTACACCGGCTACTCCTCGTACACCGGCTCGTTCACGCAGAGCACCACCACCATCCAGGGCCAGAAGTTCGCGCAGTTCTTCTCCGACGCGACGATCAACCCCTTCACCGGTCAGCTCTCGACCTCTGAGACTTTCACGGCCGTCGCCTCGCTGCTGCACTACTGGTCGCCTGAGTGGCGTTCGGCCTTCTTCGGCTCCTACGGCGAGCAGTCGTTCTCGGCAGGCGCCCGCGCCGGCCAGGGCAACGCCTACACGCTCTATAACACCGTCCTTGGCACCAACTTTGGCGGCAACTCCGTCGGCACCCCGGGCACCCGTTTCTACAACCTCAGCCAGGCGCTCCGCGACACCTACCAGTTCGTCGCCGGCGCGAGCCTGATCTGGTCGCCGGTCAAGGACCTCGATATCGGTGTGGAAGGCTTCTACACCCAGATCGGCGTCAAGAACGGCCGCGTGATCGACCAGGACAAGGACCCGACCGCCTACTCGACCGCCCGTGTCGCCGCGATCAACGCCGGCGGGTTCGTGCGCACCACCACCAGCGACGACGTCTTCCAGGTCCGCGCCCGCGTCCAGCGCGACTTCTAAGTCAGGCAGAGACGTCGCGCGGTCCCCGAGGGAACCGCGCGACGCGGGGCTTCGAGAGACCCACGGCACGATCGAGGCCCGGCTGCCGCAGCCGGGCCTTTTTCGTGCCGGGCCGTGCGCGTCGTCGCAGGTTTGAGACAGTCGCGGCGGTCTCTCCACCGGCACGTGCGGGAGGCATTGACCTTCGAAGCCGCTTCGGGATGAGATCAAAGCGTCGCCGGCAACGTCCGGCCCGCCCGAGTCGGACCGAACGCGGTCTCATCCGTCCGCGATCCGATCTCGATGTGCCGCACGCCCGGCAGGTCGCCGCCGGCGGCAGGACTGGACCGGCCCGCCAAGAGGCCGGATCTTCGGAGGAAATCCCGTGACGCGCCCCACCTCACCGCCGCTCGCGGATCGACCTGTCTCGGCCTCGGAGCCGTCGCGCCGGTTCTGGCCTCTCGGCTGGTGGCGGCTGGTCGACACCCAGATCGGCATCATTCCGCTGCCGATCTATGTGATCGTCGCGGTGCTCCTGGCGATCCTGACCGCCGAGGGCGAGATCCGCCCCGACGGCCCGACGATGATCGCCGTGCTGGTGCTCGGCGGCTTCACCTGCGCCGAGATCGGTAAGCGGCTGCCGATCCTGCGCAACATCGGCGCGGGGGCGATCTTCGCGACCTTCGTGCCGTCGGCGCTTGTCTATTACAAGTTGATCCCGCCGCAGGTCGAGAAGGCGATCGTCGACTTCACGAAGTTCACCAACTTCCTCTACATCTACATCGCGGCGATCATCGTCGGCTCCATCCTCGGGATGGACCGGGACGTCCTGATCAAGGGCTTCCTGAAGATCTTCGTGCCGCTGGCTGTGGGTTCGGTTGTCGCGGCCGCGGTCGGGACGCTCGTCGGGACGATGCTGGGCCTGGGCGCCCACCACACCTTCTTCTACATCGTCGTGCCGATCATGGCCGGCGGCGTCGGCGAGGGCGCGATCCCGCTCTCGATCGGCTACGCCCAGATCCTCGGCCAGCCGCAGGGCGACGTGTTCGCCCAGGTGCTGCCGCCGGTGATGCTCGGCAGCCTCACGGCGATCATCCTCTCGGGCACCCTGAACTTCGTCGGCAAGCGCTATCCCGGCCTGACCGGCGAGGGAAAGCTTCAGCCCGACCACGACGGGACGCTCCCCGGCGACGCGGTCGCGAAGGAGGAGGCGAATTCCGGCCAGGTCGACGTCTCGACCATCGCCGCCGCCGGGCTCACCGCGATCACCCTCTATCTCCTCGGCGTGATGGCCCACCACCTCACCGGCCTGCCGGCGCCCGTGGCGATGCTGTTCCTGGCGGTGCTGGCCAAGCTCTCGAGCGCGGTCTCGCCCCATCTCCAGGCCGGCGGCTTCGTGGTCTACAAGTTCGTGCAGACCGGCATGACCTATCCGCTGCTCTTCGCCATCGGCGTCGCGCTCACCCCGTGGGACAAGCTGATGGCGGCCTTCACCGTCACCAACCTGATCACCATCGTCGCCACCGTGACCACGCTGATGGGCACCGGCTTCGTCGTCGGGCGCCTGCTCGGGATGTACCCGATCGAGACCGCGATCGTGAACGCCTGCCATTCGGGGCAGGGCGGCACCGGCGACGTGGCGATCCTCACGGCCTCCAACCGGATGGCGCTGATGCCGTTCGCCCAGATCGCCACGCGGATCGGCGGCGCGCTCACGGTGACCGGCACCCTGATCACCCTGAAATGGCTGACCGGCATCGCGGGCTGACCTGGCCCATGAGCGCGGGAACCGGTGCGCTAAATACAACCCAGGGTTAATATCACCTTCACCCTCTGCCGCCACTCTGGTTCGGGACCGCCGCCGGCGGCCCGAATCGGAACGCTCCCTGATGCTCGCGACAGCCCGAGACCTCATCCGGCCGAACCGCTCCGGCACGATCCGCCCGCGCGACGCCGAAGCCCGCCACGCGTCCGGGCTCGTCGGCCGCGATGCGCTCGTCTGGCGGCTTCGGGTCCTGGTGACCGAAGCGCGGCAGCCGGTGTGCCTGACCGGCCCGGCAGGCAGCGGCAGCACCGCGATCGCCGCCGCCGTCGCCGACGCGCTGGCGCGCCGGACCCGCGTGCTCGGCCTGCGCTGCACGCCCGAGACCACCTTCGCGCGTCTCACGGAGATCCTGGCCGAAGGCCTTGACGCCAGGGATGTTTCCGGCCCCGTCGCCATCGTACTTACCGATATCGGGGCGGTCGCCGAGCCCAACTTCCTGCGGGCGCTCGCGCATCTCGCGGCCGGGATGCCGCAGCTCGGCTGGCTGGTCGCGGGCGCGCCCAAAAGCGTCGCCGGGGCGCAGGCGGTCCCGATCCCGTTGCTCTCCGAATCGGAGACCGCCGCCGCCTTGGAGGCGGTCGTCGCCCGGCGCGCGGCCGCGATCTCGAAGATCGGCCGCAGCGCGGCGGCGACGCTGTGTCGAGGCCTGCCGGGCCTCGCCGACCGCCTCGTGGCGGAGGCCTGGGCGGCCGCCGGCACGGCGGGCGACGACGCCATCGGCCTGCCGCACCTGCGCGCGGCCGCCCGCGCCCTGGTCGGACCCGAGGTCGCCCTGGACGCGCCGCCCCTGCTCCGCGCCGCCGCCCGCACGCCGACCGATCCCGACGGCAGCTTCCCGCGCGCCGCCCTGGCGATCGCGCTCGAACGCGCCGGCGAGGCGACGGACCGTGGCTTCGCGCCGGACCGCGACCCCGCCCTGGTCGCGAGCGGCCGCGGGCGCCTGCGCTTCGCCGACGACGCGGCCGCCGCCCGCCTCCTGTTGTCGGAGTTCGGCTGGACGTTCCATCGCGGATGACCGAGGGGGCCGGCCCCCTCGGCCTCTTGGGGGCCCGGGATGGTGGGTCCCTCAGAGCCTGTTTGAGCCCCTCAGCCGTCCGTCCCCATCTGCCTCGTGTGCAAACACGAATTCCGCCTGGCGGGGCGGAGTGGAGAGCAGATGTGGACGGACCGACATCGGACGCGTCATGAGGCGCGT
>NZ_VRVF01000004.1:0-146940 GCF_008040045.1 Methylobacterium sp. WL8
GAAAGCATCGCCCCGATCGGCGATGATCCCCTCGTCAGCCTGCCCACCCTCGCAGCCTGATCGTCCCGGCCCAAGCCGGTGATCGTGGTGGCCCTCACCAAGCTACACCACGCCTAGGGACACGACCCTTCGCTGATCCGGGCTCCGGAATAGGCCGCCAGCCAGGGGCACCATCGCTTGGCAGCACTCAGATGCGGAAACTTGACATCCGCTTCCACGGTCAAGGCGGCCTGCAGGATCTTGATTGCCTTGTGTTCCAGAAAATGTTTCGGACGCTTGCGCCGGATTTTCTCCTCCGGAAGCCGGAGGCCGACGACAGGATTTGTCCGCATGCGGCGGCTTCCGTCGCGGGTCGTGGCCCAACCAAAGATTGCTCTGACGGCTGCCAGATCATTGCGGTTGATCGATCGCGCGGAAACCCCTTCGTGATTTCGACGGTGGGTCGCCCACTGATGGATGTCGTCGTCCGTAAGCGTGTTGACGTCGCGATCCTTGAAGAAGGCCGCGAGAAAGCCAAACACGCATCGATAACGCTTGATCGTGGCTGGCTGAACTTCTTGCTTTGGTCCGGCTTCCCAGGCTTCGAAGATCTGCCACGCCGTGATGGTTGGACCTGGAGCAGGTGTCGATGTCGCATCGGGCCACGCCGGAAAACGGGCGCTGGTGGCGTCAGCGCTGTAATCGTTAGCCGCATTTTGCGGCGAGCCGCGTCGCCCGACTGAGTTCACGCATCAGCAGTCGGCGGCTATCCGCGTCGGTGACGACGGCCTTCCGTTGGAGGAAGACGTCCGCCTGCGCACCGAAGGCAGCTTCGAGCGCGCCGATGGGATATCTCGGCCGGATCATCGAAGCCTGCCCATGCG
Source organism: Methylobacterium sp. WL8 (assembly GCF_008040045.1). Lineage (NCBI taxonomy): Bacteria > Pseudomonadati > Pseudomonadota > Alphaproteobacteria > Hyphomicrobiales > Methylobacteriaceae > Methylobacterium > Methylobacterium sp. WL8. Next base: position 864 of record NZ_VRVF01000004.1, read on the forward strand.
GCCGCCGTGCCACTCACCTCGAGGTCAGCGATGAGTTGAACGCGTTGCGTCTCGAAATCGGCATCCTGAGCCGCCAGTTCCGAGCCGAGGCGTTTCGCTTCCTCAATGACGTTGGGAAGATAGCGGCTTCGGTCGTTCTCGATGCATTGCGTGGCTGCACGATAGAATTCGCCGGCCAGGGCGACAGCCTCCTTGTGCGTAAGGGGCCTTTGTCCGACCCGGACAGCGTCCCAATAGCGTTTGAGCGCCGCATCGGCTTCGCTGTGCCGTGCCTTGGCTTCCGCGATGGTCTGGGTCCGCAGCGAGGTCTGAACCACGGCACCGACCGTCACGAGGACCGGTCGGGCACCGATGGGAAGCATGACCCGCGTCCCCTTCACGCGAGCAATCAGATCCCGCGGAGGGCGCTGCCGCAGGTGATAGGTCCCGGTCTTCGGATCCTTCCAGGGACGGGCCATGCGAAGGGCCATGTGTGAGACCGCTGTGTGAGAGTCAGCAGTCGCTAAGTCCTTGTCGAACCATAACCTCTTGCGCGGAAAGGCGAAAGGCTGGTGCCGGTGGAGAGGATCGAACTCCCGACCTTCGGTTTACAAAACCGCTGCACTACCGCTGTGCTACACCGGCGGACCCGTTTCGATGCCGCGGCGGGACGAAGCTGCGCCGCGGTGCTGATCGACGCGTCTTAGACGATGGTTGCGCGGGGTTCGTCAAGGCGCGGGACGCGGGCGCGCTCGTCGCCGCGACCCAGGGACCCAGCGCCCTGGCGGCAGGCGGCGAAGGGCTTATCTCAACAGCTGACGGTGCGCACGCGCCCGGGCGTCGCGATCTGCGATGCGTTCGGGCGAGGCGGTCCCGTCGGCGCTCCCCGAGGGCCCGGCATCCGGTCCGCCGCGGGCGAGCGCGTCGAAACGAGACCCGGAGCGCCCGGCCCACGCGGGTCGGATCGGGCTTCGCGGTCGGGGAGAGGTGCGAACCCAGCCGATGTCAGAGACCGATCCGGAAGCCAACCGCTTCTCCGCCCGCGCCAGCCGCTACGCCCGCGTCGGCGCCAACGTCGGCGGGGTCGCCGCGCGGATGGCCGGCGCCCGCTTGTTCGGCAAGGAGGGCACCACCAACGCGGCGGCTTTGGCGCAGGCGCTCGGCGGCCTGAAAGGCCCGATCATGAAGGTGGCGCAGCTGCTCGCCACCGTGCCCGACCTGCTCCCGCCCGAATACGCGGCGGAGCTGCAGAAGCTCCAGGCCGACGCGCCGCCGATGGGCGCGGCCTTCGTCAAGCGCCGGATGCAGGCCGAGCTCGGGGTCGGCTGGCAGGCGCGGTTCGAGAGCTTCGACCTGAAGCCCGCCGCCGCCGCCTCCCTCGGCCAGGTCCACCGCGCCACGGCGCTCGACGGCACGGCGCTCGCCTGCAAGCTCCAGTACCCGGACATGCAGTCGGCGGTGGAGGCCGACCTGAAGCAGCTCGAGGTCGCCTTCGCCCTGCACCGGCGGATGAACTCCTGGCTCGACACCCGCGAGATCGCCAAGGAGATCGGTGCCCGCGTCCGCGAGGAGCTGGACTACGCCCGCGAGGCCAAGCACGGCGCCCTCTACGGCACCGTCCTCAAGGACATCGCGGCGGTGCGCGTGCCGGCGATCCACGCGGATCTGTCGACCAAGCGCCTGCTGACGCTGGGCTGGCTCGACGGCGAGCGCATCCTCAACTTCACGGAATCCCCCGTCGAGATCCGAAACCGCATCGCGCAGGCGATGTTCAAGGCGTGGTGGCACCCGTTCAGCCGCGCCGCGGTGATCCACGGCGACCCGCACCTGGGCAACTACACGGTGTTCTCCGAGGGCGAAGGGGCAGAGCGGGAGCCGCAGGGCATCAACCTGCTCGACTACGGCTGCGTGCGGATCTTCCATCCGCGCTTCGTCGGCGGCGTGGTCGACCTCTACCGCGGCCTGCTCACCCAGGACATGGCGCGGACCGTCCACGCCTACGAGGTCTGGGGCTTCAAGGACCTCGACAAGGAGAAGATCGAGATCCTCAACATCTGGGCGCGCTTCATCTACGGGCCGCTGCTCGAGGATCGCACCCGCACCGTCGCCGACGGGGTGAAGCCCGGCGAGTACGGAAGGCGCCAGGCCTTCGAGGTGCACCAGGCCCTGAAGGCGAAGGGGCCGGTGACCGTGCCGCAGGAATTCGTGTTCATGGACCGGGCCGCGGTCGGCCTCGGAGCCGTGTTCCTGCACCTCAAGTCCGAGCTCAACTATCACCGCCTGTTCGAGGCGGAGATCGAGCGCTTCAGCCTCGACGCTCTCGCCGAGCGGCAGGCGGAGGCGCTCGGCGCGGTCGGGCTGCCTCTGCCGGCCTGAGGGTTCGCGAATCGGGGGCCTCGGCGGATCGCGAGATAACGCGTCCCTCGCCGGCTCACGATCGCGTGTCCGGACGATCTTTTGTGCGCAAGTGAATTGAGGGCCAAGCAAAGCCGTGCGATGCCCGATCCCGCCGGTTGCGGCCGATTGCGGCAGCAATAAGCTTGGGCTAAACCCGCTCCCACCGAGAAGTGGTAGCGTCGAGGACGAGCGCACGATGGCCGATACGAAGGGCGTTTCCGGTGGGGCCTACAGCCCCGCGATGGACGCGAAGACGCACGAGCAGACCTATCGGGGATTCGTCCGCTTCGTCGAGATCGCCAGCGGCGTGGTGATCTGCTGGGTGCTCGCCCTGGCGGTCGGCGGCATCCGCGAGGCCTGGCTCACCGCGATCCTCGGCGTCGTCCTCTCGAGCGCGGCAGGCGCCCTCGGCGCCTTCGCGCCGAACATCGGCTGGCGTGCGCCTTGCGTGGTCGCCGTGCTCATGGCCCTCTATCTCGCCTTCGCCTGAGGCCTGACGTCTCGGAAAGGATCGGGGCGGTCCGCGCTCCGGAATTCGGGGCCGCCGCTTACAATCGTCACGCTTCCGTCAGTTCGTCTTACCAACTCGCCTCGAAAAGCCGTTCCATATCGCGCATTCGGGAGCGGTCAATCGAGGGAAGTCCTGAATGCGCATCGCTGTCCTGTCGGAGACCGATTCCGCGGAACCGCGGGTCGCGGCGGTGCCCGAGACGGTCAAGAAGTTCCTGGCGCTCGGCGCCGACGTGACCGTCCAGTCGGGCGCCGGGCTGAGGGCCGGCATGCCGGATTCCGAGTACGAGGCGGTCGGGGCCTCGGTCGCAGGCTCGGCCGAACAGGCCGCCCGCGACGCCGACCTGATCCTCAAGGTCCGCCGCCCCGGCGCCGACGAGCTCAAGCTCCTCAAGCGGGGCGCCGTGGTCGTCGCGATCATGGACCCCTACGGCCACGAGGCCGAGCTGCAGGCGATGGCCGAGGCGGGCGTCGACGGCTTCGCCATGGAGCTGATGCCGCGCATCACCCGCGCGCAGGTGATGGACGTGCTCTCGAGCCAAGCCAACCTCGCCGGCTACCGCGCCGTGGTCGACGGCGCCTCCGAGTACGGCCGCGCCATGCCGATGATGATGACGGCGGCCGGCACCGTGCCTGCCGCCCGCGTGTTCGTGATGGGCGTCGGCGTCGCCGGCCTGCAGGCCATCGCCACCGCCCGCCGCATGGGCGCGGTCGTCACCGCCACCGACGTGCGCCCGGCGACCAAGGAGCAGGTCGAGTCGCTCGGCGCGAAGTTCGTCGCCGTCGAGGACGACGAGTTCAAGCAGGCCGAGACCAAGGGCGGCTACGCCAAGGAGATGTCGGCCGAGTACCAGAAGAAGCAGGCCGACCTCGTCGCGACCCACATCGCCAAGCAGGACATCGTCATCACCACGGCGCTGATCCCCGGCCGCCCCGCGCCCAAGCTGGTCTCGGCGGCGATGGTCGCCTCGATGAAGCCCGGCTCGGTGCTCGTGGACCTCGCGGTGGAGCGCGGCGGCAACGTCGAGGGCGCCAAGCCCGGCGAGGTCGTCGTCAACGACCGCGGCGTGAAGATCGTCGGCCACCTCAACGTCGCCGGCCGGCTCGCGGCCAGCGCCTCGGCGCTCTATGCGCGCAACCTCTACGCCTTCGTCGAGACCCTGGTCGACAAGGAGTCGAAGGCGCTGGCGATCAAGTGGGACGACGAGCTCGTCAAGGCCACCAACCTGACCCACGACGGCTCCGTGGTGCACCCGTCCTTCCAGCCGAAGGCCGACGCGGCGGTCGCCGACCGCCCGAAGGACTCGCCGCAATCCGAGCCGGCCTCGGTCGGGCTGTCGAAGACCGGGGTGTCGGCGTCACCCAGCACTCAGCCAACGGGCGCGGCGTAGGCCGGTCGCGAGGAGCATAACGATGGCCAACATCCCCCCCGATCAGGCGGTCGACCAGACCCGCGTCCTCGCCGACACCGCGCGCTCGGCCGCGGCCGCCGCGCGCAACGCCGCCGACCAGGCGCAGGCGATCGCCGACGGCGTCGGCCACGGCCTCAGCGCCGTGACCCACGGCGCCGTCGACGCCACCGTGTTCCAGCTCGCGATCTTCGTGCTCGCGATCTTCGTCGGCTACTACGTGGTGTGGTCGGTGACCCCGGCGCTGCACACCCCGCTGATGTCGGTCACCAACGCGATCTCGTCCGTCATCATCGTCGGCGCGATCCTCGCCGCCGGCGTGCCGCTGATCGAGAAGGGCACCGGCTGGGCCCGCGCCTTCGGGTTCATCGGCATCGTGCTGGCCAGCGTGAACATCTTCGGCGGCTTCCTGGTCACCCAGCGCATGCTCGCCATGTACAAGAAGAAGGCCTGAGACATGTCCCAGAACGTCTCCGCCCTTCTCTACATCGTCTCGGGCGTCTTGTTCATCATGGCGCTGCGGGGGCTTTCGCACCCGACAACGTCGCGGCAGGGCAACCTCTACGGCATGGTCGGCATGGCGCTGGCCGTACTCACCACCCTGGTCGGCCATCCGCCGGCCGGCGCGGGCGCCTGGCTCCTCGTCTTCCTCGGGCTCGCCATCGGCGGCGGCGCGGGTGCGGTCATCGCCAAGCGCGTGCCGATGACGGCGATGCCGCAGCTCATCGCCGCCTTCCACTCGCTCGTCGGCCTCGCCGCCGTGGCGGGTGCGGCCGCGACGCTCTACGCGCCGCAGGCCGTGGGCATCCTCGAGAACGGCCACATCCACAAGGAGTCGCTGTTCGAGATGGCGCTCGGCGCGGCGATCGGCGCGATCACCTTCACCGGTTCGGTCATCGCCTTCGCCAAGCTCGACGGCCGGATGTCCGGCAAGCCGATCATGCTGCCGAGCCGGCACCTCATCAACATCGGCCTCGCGGTGGCGCTGGTCGTGCTGATCGCGGTGTTCATCGGCGGCGAGAGCAAGGTCGTCTTCTGGCTGATCGTGCTGCTGTCCTTCGCCCTCGGCGGCCTGCTCATCATCCCGATCGGCGGCGCGGACATGCCCGTCGTCGTCTCGATGCTGAACTCCTACTCGGGCTGGGCCGCCGCCGGCATCGGCTTCACGCTGGGCAACCTCGCGCTGATCATCACCGGCGCGCTGGTCGGCTCGTCGGGCGCGATCCTGTCCTACATCATGTGCCACGCGATGAACCGCTCGTTCATCTCGGTCATCCTCGGCGGCTTCGGCGGCGACGCCGCGGCGGGTGCCGGCGGCGGCGAGGTCGAGACCCGGCCGGTCAAGCAGGGCTCGGCGGACGACGCGGCCTACATCATGAAGAACGCCGAGCGGGTCATCATCGTGCCGGGCTACGGCATGGCGGTGGCGCAGGCGCAGCATTCGCTGCGCGAGATGGCCGACCTGCTCAAGAAGGAGGGCGTCGACGTGAAGTACGCCATCCACCCCGTCGCCGGCCGCATGCCCGGCCACATGAACGTGCTGCTCGCCGAAGCCAACGTGCCCTACGACGAGGTGTTCGAGCTGGAGGACATCAACGGCGAGTTCCCGCAGGCCGACGTGGCCTTCGTGATCGGCGCCAACGACGTCACCAACCCGGCCGCCAAGACCGACAAGGCCTCGCCGATCTACGGCATGCCGATCCTCGACGTGGAGCGGGCCAAGACCGTGCTGTTCATCAAGCGCGGCATGGGCTCGGGCTACGCCGGCGTCGAGAACGAGGTGTTCTTCCGCGACAACACGATGATGCTGTTCGGCGACGCCAAGAAGGTCGTCGACCAGATCCTCAAGAACCTCTGACCGGACGTCCTTCGATCCGGGATGCGGCGGACGGGGCGGGCAGCGATGCCCGCCCTTCTGCGTTCCGGGCGCTCGGGCTCGGGGTGCGCCCCGACGATGACTTGTGTCGAGCGGGGTCCTACAACCGCAACGCCGACCGCCGATCCGGTGCGACGGTTCTCCAACCCGGGGCTGGCATGTCGCCCGAGACCTCCGATCCCGAGCGCCTCGCCGAGTTGGAGGCGCTCGCCATCCTCGACACGGCCCCGGAGGAGGCCTTCGACGACGCGGTCCAGATCGCGCGCGCGCTCTGCGCCGCCCCCGTCGCCCTGGTGAGCCTCGTCGCCGCCGACCGGCAATGGTTCAAGGCCCGCGCCGGCTTCCTGTTCTGCGAGACCGAACTCAACGCCTCCATCTGCCGGCACGCGCTGGGCGAGCCGGACCTGCTCGTCATCCCCGACCTGACGCAGGACCCGCGCACCCGCGAGAACCCGCTCGTCACCGGCCCGCCGGGGATCCGGTTCTATGCCGGCGCGCCCCTGCGCACGTCGAGCGGCCGGGCGCTGGGCAGCCTCTGCGTCATCGACACCGTGCCCCGGCCCGGGGGCCTGAACGAGGATCAGGCTGACGCGCTTCGGCGGCTGGCCCGGCAGATCATGATCCTGATGCGCGAGCGGCGCCAGCTGGTCCGCCTGCAGGTCGAGGAGCGCCTGACCCGCGCCGCCTCGATCCGCCGGGCGGCCTTGATCGAGCTCGGCGACCACCTGCGCGACGTCACCTGCGTCGCCGCCATGACCGCCAAGGCCGCCGAGATCGTCGGCCGGACGCTCGATGCCAGCCGGGCCGGCTACGGCGAGATCGACGCGAGCGGGGTGCACGTCACGATCCTCCAGGACTGGACCGCGGCGGGGGTGGAAAGTCTCGCCGGCACGCACCGCTTCGCCGATTTCGGCCGCCTCGGCGCCTCGATCGAGCGCGGCGACGCCCTCGTCGTCGGCGCGGTCGCAGAGGACCCGCGGACCGCGCCGTTCGCAGCGCCGTTCATGGCGCAGGCCATCGGCGCCATGCTCGACGTGCCGGTGCGCGAGCGCGGACGGACGGTCGGGCTGTTCTTCGTCCACGCCGCCGCGCCGCGCGACTGGCTGCCGGAGGAGGTCGCCTTCGCCCGCAACGTCGCGGACCGGGTCCAGGTCGGGATCGGCCGCCTGCGGGCCGAGGAGCAGCAGGCGGTGCTCAATCGCGAGCTGAGCCACCGGATGAAGAACACCCTGGCGATGGTGCAGGCCATCGCCATGCAGACCATGCGCAACGCCACCGACCTGGAGGCGGCCCGCGACGCCCTCGCCAACCGGCTGATCGCGCTGGGCAAGGCGCACGACATCCTGCTCGACGGCACCCGCGAGAGCGCGAGCCTCGAAAAGGTCGTCCAAGGCGCGCTGACGATTCACGACGACGCGCAGGCGGGCCGCCTGCGGCTGTTCGGCCCGCACGTTCAGGTCGGCTCCAAGGCCGCGCTGTCGCTGTCGCTGATGATCCACGAGCTCGCGACGAACGCCGCCAAGTACGGCGCGCTGTCGACGCCCGCGGGCTTCATCGTGGTGGATTGGTCGATCGATGCCGCCGGCCGCGAGCCTATGGTCCGGCTGCGCTGGGCCGAGAGCGGCGGGCCGCCGGTCGCGACGCCGACGCGGCTCGGGTTCGGCAGCCGCCTGATCGAGCGGGGCTTGGCCGGGGCGATCGGCGGCGAGGTCCGGCTGACCTACCCGCCGGACGGCGTGCTCTGCGAGTTGGACATGCCGCTCTCCGGGATGGAAGCCGACGAGTAGCGACCGCGACCCACATGCGGGCCGGGATTTGGCCGCCGTTGCGGTCTATGGTGGCCCCCGTGTCAGCCCTTCCTCACCTCTCGGCCCAGCCCGAGGCGCCCCGCGCCTTCCTCGGCGTCACCCGGTCCGTCCTCGGGCGGCCATGGCGGGAACGCTGCGCCGACCCGGCGGCGCAGGCCTACGCCGCGACCATGGTCCAGGCCCACGGCTTGCCGGAGCTGCTCGCCCGCGTGCTCGCCGGGCGCGGCGTCCGGCCGGACGGGTCGGAGGCCTACCTGCGCCCGCGCCTGCGCGACCTGATGCCGGACCCCGCCTGCCTCGTCGACATGGGGCCGGCGACCGAGCGCCTCGCGCGGGCGGTGCGCCGGGGCGAGAGCGTCGCGGTGTTCGGCGACTACGACGTCGACGGCGCCGCAAGCGCGGCCCTGCTGGCGGGATACCTGCGCCGGCTCGGCGTGCCGACCCGCATCCACATCCCCGACCGGATCACCGAGGGCTACGGGCCGAACGCGGCCGCGATCGCCGCGCTCGCCGGCGAGGGGGCGACGCTCCTCGTCTGCGTCGATTGCGGCACCAGCGGGCATGGTCCTCTGGCGGAAGCGGCCCGGCTCGGCCTCGACGTGATCGTCCTCGACCATCACGGTGCCCCCGAGCTGCTGCCGCCGGTCTGCGCCCTGGTGAACCCGAACCGCCTCGACGACCTTTCCGGTCTCGGCCACCTCTGCGCCGCGGGCGTCGTGTTCCTCACCCTGGTGGCCCTCGCCCGCACGCTTCGGGCGGAGGGGTATTTCGGGTCCCATCCCGAGCCGCCGCTCACCGATGCCCTCGACCTCGTGGCTTTGGCCACCGTCGCCGACGTGGTGCCGCTGACGAGCCTCAACCGCGCCTTCGTGGTCCAGGGGCTGACCGTGATGCGCGCCCGCGGCCGCCATGGGCTCGCCGCGCTCCTCGATGCCGCCGCCCTCGACGGGCCGCCGGAGGCGTGGCACCTCGGCTACCTGCTCGGCCCTCGCATCAACGCCGGCGGGCGCATCGGCGATGCGGGCCTGGGCGCGCGCCTGCTCACCACCGACGACCCGGCCGAAGCCGCCCGCATCGCGGTGGAGCTCGACCGCCTGAACCGCGAGCGCCAGGCGATCGAGGCTCAGGCGGTGGCGGAAGCCGAAGCGGAGATGGACCACGCCCTCGCCCTCGACCCCGATCGCCCGGTGCTGGTCGCAGGCAGCGCGGAGTGGCATCCGGGCATCGTCGGGCTGATCGCGGCGCGCCTCAAGGAGCGCTTCGGCCGACCGGCCTTCGCCTTCGCCCTCCGGCCGGACGGGTCGGCCACCGGCTCGGGCCGCTCGATCGCCGGCGCCGACCTCGGCCACGCGGTCCGCGCCGCCGTCGAAGCCGGCCTGGCGACGAAGGGCGGCGGCCACGCCATGGCCGCGGGCGTGACGCTGGCCGGCCCCGACCTGACGCGCTTCGCCGCCTTCCTCGCCGCGGACCTGGCGGAGGCCGTGGCCGAGGCGCGGGCGGTCGAGGCTTTGCTCCTCGACGGCACGGTCAGCGCCGGCGGCGCCACCGCCGAGACCGTCCGCCTGATCCAGCGCGCCGGCCCGTTCGGGCAGGGCGCGCCGGAGCCGGTCTTCGCCCTGCCGCGCCATCGCATCGTCGACGCCGGCCTCGTCGGCCACGGCCATGTCCGCGCGCGCCTGCGCAGCCGCGACGGACAGGCGGTCGGCGCGATCAGCTTCCGGAGCGCGCAAGGCCCGCTCGGACAGGCGATCCTCGCGGGAATCGGCTCCGAGTTCCACGTCGCCGGCACGCTGGCCTGCGACCGCTGGCGCGGGGCCGAGCGGGCGCAGGTCCGCATCTGCGATCTCAGCCCCGCGACTTGAGCCTCGCCGCGGAGCCGGCCTCGGCCCCGGCGCTCTCGCTACATCGTTAACGCGGCGTGGAGGCGCCGCGCCGTAAGCTCTCCGCATGCGCCTCCTCCTCTCCGCCACCCTCCTCCTCGCCGCGGCGCCGGCCTGCGCCGGCGGGGCCGAGGAGTTCTTCCTCGGCCGCCCGCCCTCGGTCGGCGTGGTGCAGGGCGGCGCCTTCGGCGTCGGCGGCGCGGACTACCTCGACGAGTCGCGCGCCCGCCGCCCGGTCTCGGCCCCGCGCCCCGTGCGGACCGCCCACCGCGTGGTCCACGCCCAGCGCGTGCGCCCGGTAGACCCGACCGCGATCGTCGCGCGGCCCTACTTCAAGCCGTGAGGCACCTGAGCGTTTTAATCCGCCCTGCCGCGTGCGGTGCGTCACGCCGCCAGAGGAATGGGCAAGCTATATAAGGTTCATGCAAGACGAATCGACGCCGAACCGGCGGACAGTCTTGTAAGAAGGAGCCTTATATCCACATGAAGACCCGTTCCGTTGCCGTAGTTGCTGTTCTGATCCTCGGCGTTGCTGTGCCCGCCTCGTCCGCGATGGCGTTCCGCTCTGAGGCGCCCGCCGCCCGCGTCGCCCCGCCCTCGCCCTACGACGACCTGACCACCGGTTCGCTCGGGTTCGACGCCGTGCCGGCGCCGCGCAGCGCCTGGTGCGCCCCGAGCTCGGCGAGCGAGGGCAACGCCAACCAGCAGACCCGCCCGGTGATGCAGTACGGCCAGACCAGCGGCGGACCCCGCTGCTGAGCGCGAAGCGGAACGGAATCACGTCCATGAAGCTGTTCAGCTACGCGATGATCGGCGCCTTCGTCTGCGGCCTCGTCCTCACCGCCGTCGGCTCCGTCAACGTCCTGATGTCCCTCTGACGCCGATGTCGGTGGGGCGCCGTTTCCACGCGGCGCGCGACCGGGTGTGACGCGCGATCTCCCTCCCTTGCAGAGGGGGGAGGGCATCGCAGGTGGCGAATTTCTCTTCGACCCCACTGGCAGCACCGGGAGGACGGCGGCGAGCCGATCGTCACTGGTGTCGACTCGCCTCTCGCGTGCTGCGTGAATACGGTGGTCCGCGCCAGAGTAAGGTCGGTGCTTCGTCCGAACACCCCGGGGCGGCACATCCAGGCTGGACATCTCTTAGGCGCCGGATTGGAATGTCCCCCTGTCCAAACGATGCCACGGGAGCCGAGGATGTCCGATCCGATCGTGATCGCCGGGGCGGCGCGCACGCCGATGGGGGCGTTCCAGGGTGAGCTCGCCCGCGTCGCGGCTCCGGAGCTCGGCGCGGCGGCGATCCGCGCGGCGGTGGCGCGAGCCGGGCTCTCCGGCGACGGCGTATCCGAGGTGGTGATGGGCTGCGTCCTGCCGGCCGGCCTTGGCCAGGCGCCGGCGCGGCAGGCGGCGCTCGGCGCGGGCCTGTCCGACGCGACACCCTGCGCCACCCTGAACAAGGTCTGCGGGTCGGGCATGAAGGCGCTGATGCTCGGCCACGACATGATCGCGGCGGGCTCGGCCGAGACCGTGGTCGCGGGCGGCATGGAGTCGATGTCGAACGCGCCCTACCTCCTCGACAAGGCGCGGGCCGGCCAGCGCCTCGGCCACGGGCGCATGATCGACCACATGTTCCTCGACGGGCTGGAGGACGCCTACGACCGCGGCCGGCTGATGGGCACCTTCGCCGAGGACACTGCGCAGCACTACCAGTTCACCCGGGAGGCGCAGGACGCCTACGCCCTCGAGTCGCTGGCCCGCGCCAAGCGCGCGACGGCCGACGGGGCCTTCGCCGACGAGATCGTCGCCGTCGGCGAGGTCACGAGCGACGAGGGCCCGCGCAAGGCCCGGCCCGAGAAGATCCCGACCCTGAAGCCCGCCTTCCGCCCCGACGGCACGGTGACGGCGGCCAACGCCTCGTCGATCTCCGACGGCGCGGCGGCCCTGGTGCTGATGCGCCGGTCGCAGGCGGAGCGCGGCGGCGTCGCGCCCCTCGGGATCGTGCGCGGCCACGCGAGCCACGCGGCCGCCCCGGCCTGGTTCTCGACCGCGCCGATCGGCGCCATCCGCAAGCTCCTGGACAAGGTCGGCTGGCAGGCCGGCGAGGTCGACCTCTACGAGATCAACGAGGCCTTCGCCGTGGTGGCGATGGCCGCGATGCGCGACCTCGACCTGGCGCCCGACCGCGTCAACGTCCACGGCGGCGCCTGCGCGCTCGGCCACCCGATCGGCGCCTCGGGCGCCCGCATCGTCGTCACGCTGCTCGCCGCGCTCGCCCGCACCGGCGGACGGCGGGGGATCGCCGCGCTCTGCATCGGCGGCGGCGAAGCGACGGCGATCGCGTTGGAGCGGATGTCCTGAGGGTTGCACGGACGTTCGACGGGTGGAACGCATTTCCCCTCTCCCCGCGAGCGGGGAGAGGCCCGCACGGACCTCGTCGTCCGTGCGGGAAGCGGAGGCGAAGCCGCAGCGGCGGTGAGGGGGGCGGAGCCGGACGAGCCTCTTCCGGGTCGGCCCCCTCACCCTCGGCTGCCGCCTCGCTTTGCCGACGACGAGGTCGTCAAAGCCCTCTCCCCGCAGGCGGGGCGAGGGGATGCGTGGTCTCGATCAGAGCCAGGCGTCGATGCGGACGGGTGCGGAACCCGGCGAACGGATCGCAGGCTGACGTTCCAAGCCTTCAGGCCGCCACGCCGGTCCCGATCGGGCAGGCCACGCCGGTTCCGCCCAGGCCGCAATAGCCCGCCGGGTTCTTGGCGAGGTACTGCTGGTGATAGCCTTCCGCGAAGTAGAAGGTCTGGCCGGAGACGATCTCGGTGGTGATGTCCGGGAAGCCCCGGGCCTTCAGCGCCGCGGCGTAGGCCGAGCGGACGGCCTTGGCCGTCGCCTCCTGCGCGGGATCGGTGAGGTAGATGCCGGAACGGTACTGCGTGCCGACGTCGTTGCCCTGGCGGTAGCCCTGCGTCGGGTCGTGGCTCTCGAAGAAGGTCTTGAGCACGGCGTCCAGCGGCAGCACCATCGGGTCGAAGGCCACCAGCACGACCTCGTTGTGCCCGGTGCGGCCGGAGCACACCTCCTCGTAGGTCGGGTTCGGGGTGAAGCCGCCTTGGTAGCCTACCGCCGTGACGAACACGCCCTCGGGCAGCTGCCAGAACTTGCGCTCGGCGCCCCAGAAGCAGCCGAAGCCGAGGCCGATCGTCTCGATGCCCGGCGGATACGGGCCCTTCAGCGGGTTGCCGCTGACGAAGTGGGTCTCGGCGGTCGGCAGCGGATCGGGGCGGCCGGGCAGGGCGTCGGCCGGGCTCGGCATCTCGGCCTTCTTGCGGAACAGGTGCAGCATCGGGCGTCCTTCGGGCAGGGTCGGATGATGCCCGTATATGGGGTCGCCTGCCCGGTTCATGAAGCGGACGCCGTCAGGAGCGCGTGAGGAACCCGATCGGTTCGCGCGCCGGCTGGCCGAGCCAGAGCAGCACCGCGCCGAGGCCGAGACCGAGCAGCGAGGCCGGCGCCAGCGTCAGCGGCAGCACCGCGAGGTTCCACAGCCACGGGGCGACGCCCTCGACCGCACCCTGAAGCGCGTTCGCCTTGTCCTTGAACAGGGTGAACAGCAGCTCGCTCAGCGGTGTGATCCGCAGGCCGTTGTTCGCGACCGAGCGCGCCCCGTCGTAGACCAGGGCGACGAAGCCGCCGGCCAGCAGCACGAAGCCGAGGAAGCGCAGGAGAAAACGGAACATCGCGGGGTCTCGGGAGCACGCTTGTCGGCCGGTCCTGAGGGGGTTACGAGCCCCGCCCGCGCCGCGCAAGCGGTTGCCGCGCCCGCGCCCGCCGTGCCACAGGGGCGATCCCGGCGACAGGAACCGACCTTCCGTGAGCATAAGCCTACAGGCCCCGGCGCCGGCCCTCGTGATCTTCGATTGCGACGGCGTTCTGGTCGACAGCGAGCCCCTGAGCCTCGCCTGCCTCACCGCCGGGCTCAACCGCATCGGCGTCGCCATCGACGTCGAGACCGTGCGGGCGCGCTTCGCCGGCACCTCCATGACCTCGATCATGGGCCACGTCGAACGCGACTACGGCGTGACGGCTCCCGAGGGCTTCGTCGCGGCGGTGAAGGCCGAGACCCTGGCGATCTTCGACGCGGAGCTACAGGCCATGGCCGGGATCGCCGACGCCGTCGCGGCCCTGTCGCTGCCGACCTGCGTCGCCTCGAGCAGCGATCCCGTGCGGCTGCGCCACTCGCTCGGCCTCACCGGCCTGCTGCCGCTGTTCGAGGGGCGGATCTACTCGGCTGTCGAGGTCGCCCGCGGAAAGCCGTTCCCCGACCTGTTCCTGCACGCCGCCGCGCGGATGGGGTTCTCCCCCGACGCCTGCCTGGTCATCGAGGACAGCGTGCCCGGCGTCACCGCAGCGCGGGCCGCCGGGATGCGGGTGCTGGGCTTCGCCGGCGGCGGCCATTGGGGCCACGACCGCGACGGCGCCGACCTGCTGGCGGCCGGCGCCGCCCGGGTCTACCGCGACCACCGCGACCTCTCCGCGCTCCTGGCCGCGCTTCCGGCCGAGACCCTTGCTGCGACCTCCGCGCAGGCCTGAGGCAGGATCGGGCTGCCGGTGCGGGCGGCGACGCGCGTTTTTTGCCCGAAACCTTCGGAAAAACGGAAACGGCTTCCTTTGACGCGGAGGCCTGCAATGTCCATCTTAGTCAGGCAGGGCGATGCCAAGCATCGCCGGCCGCGGTGATTTGAAGAGCCTCGCTTGCGCCGCGTCATCAAACGCTAAAGCACTGCCGGACAACGCCGTCCGGCGGTCCTTCATCGTCAGGAGGGCTTTTTCGTGATCCGATACGCTTCGAAGTCCGCTCTCCCCCTGCAGGGTGCGATGCCCCGCCGTCGCTGTCGCGGCTGACGCACGCGCCGACGGACGATCCGACCGCCCTGCAACGCCGGCCCACGAACGGCCCCGGGAGAATTCCATGCCTCAGCTTCATCCGGCCGCGCAGGCCGCGCCGCCGCACGATCTTTTCGCCGACCATTTGGCCCAACGCGCCCGCAACCGCCTGCACGCGGAGCCGCCGCCGACCCGGATCATCGAAGTCGGCGAGATCGCCGCCGGCATCGCCGTACCTGAGCCCGGCGGCGTGCGCTTCTTCTCCTCGGCCCGTGCCTTCGACGACCTCGACGGCACGGTCTTCCGCAGCACCGAGCAGGCAGCCCGCGCCGCCCGCGAGCGCTTCCGGGCCCGCACCACGCGGACGGCGGCGGGGTTAGGGCAGGGCGGCGGGAGGCTGGCCGCCGTCTAAGGGACCGGGTTTTTTCACCCCCGAAGACACGCGATCCTTGAGGTTGCCGCGCACCCCTCACCCCGCACGCGGGGAGAGAGATCTTCCGACGTCTTCGTCGGCGAAGCGATGCGGCAGCCGGCGGTGAGGGGGAATCGACAGACGAGCCTCCTTCGTCGACTCCCCCTCACCGCCGCTTCGGCTTCGCCTCCGCTTCCTGCAGGCACGACGAGGTGCCTGCAGGCCTCTCCCCGCCCGCGGGGAGAGGGGGGCCGCACCCGACGCACCGGGATCAGGCAGGCATGACGGCACGGGCGCCGGCAAGCCGGGTCCCGCTCCTACTTGCACTCCTCGCGCGTGCGCTTCATCGCCTCGCCGAAGCCGGCCAGCGCGTACTCGTCGCTGGTCGGCTTGCCGCGCATCGAGACGGTCTTGACCAGGAGCTTGGGCACCCGGCCGCTCATCTCGGTGACGACGCGGGTTTCCTCGGAAGGGTTCTGCAGCCAGGCGTTGCCGTCCTTGACCACGAGCCCGTAGCGGGCGCTGCCCAGGGTGATCGCCGGGTCGGTGGGGGCGGCTGCCGCACCGGGCTTGGCCTGCGCCGCGGCGGGCTTGGAGGGAAAGCCCAGCATCACCGCGATCTCGTTCTGGACGTTCTCGCCCTTGCGCACGGTGACGAAGAGGTAGGCGGTGTCGCGCTTGAGAGTGGCGGGCGAGCGGGTCTGCGGCTGCGCGATCGCATAGCACAGGCGGGTCCTTCCCTGGCCGCTGGCGAACACGTTCCAATCGCCGAAGATCGCCACCGGCGTCGCCTGCTGCATGCCGGGCGGCGTCGGCGCAGCCTTGCCCGGCGTCGCCTTGGCCGTCCGATCGCGGCCGCCTCGACGGCGGCGGCTCGGCGTGGCTGCCTCGGGGGCTTCGGCCTCCTGCGCGGAGGCGGAGGCGATCCCGAGGGTCCGGCCACCGCCGGCAGGCAGGAGGGCCGCCAGCGCGAGGGCGCCGAACGGAAGCAGGCAAAGGGCAAATCGCATCATCACGTCCCGGTCAGCGTGTCGGCGCGGCCCGCACGCCGAAGCCTCGGCCGGTGCGAAGCCGGCACCGGCCTCAGGAAGTCATGAAGCTTGGGCGACGGTTGGGCAAGATGGCGGCGACCTGCATGCCGGCGACCTGCATGCCGGCGACCTGCCGCCGTCAGCCGGCGTGGATCTCGGTGGCGGCGTTCTGGGCCGCCATCGCCGCCACCGGCAGAGCCGGAACCTCGTCGAGGTCGATCCGCACCGGGGGGGGCGGCGCAGTCGGGGCAGGCGCGGGTTTGGGCTGCGGATCGTTGTAGGGCGTGTTGTAGCCCTTGCGCACGGCGGCCCAGTAGGCGTCGCGCGACAGGCCGGAGCCGACGAGCGCCGCATCGATCATCGCGGTGGCGGTGGCGGCGAGCGCCGGAGTCTCCTCCGGCTTCGTCCAACTCTCGACGGGCATGCTGCGGTCTCCGATGCGCTCGCGCCGGTGTAGCAGAGCTTACCTAGCTGGACCGTGAACGCACGAACCCGGCTTTCGGTTGCTCTGCACCATTTTCAGGCAACCGGCTCCGCGAGCCGTGCGAGCCAGCCCTCGGCCTGCGCGCGGACGTTGGCCGGCGCGGTGCCGCCGAAGCTGACCCGGCTCGCCACCGAGTTCTCGACGCCCAGCACCGCGTAGACGGCTTGCGTGATCCGCGGCTCGGCCTCCTGCATCTCGGGCAGCGACAGCGCCTCCAGCCCGACGCCCTTGCCCGAGGCGACGCCGACGAGGCGGCCGGTGACGTGGTGCGCCTGCCGGAACGGCAGGCCGAGCTCCCGCACCAGCCAGTCGGCGAGGTCCGTCGCGGTGCTGTAGCCGGAGCCGGCGGCGCGGGCGAGCACGCCCGCGTTCGGCTCGAGGTCGCGGACCATGCCGGTCATCGCGGCAAGGCACAGCGACAGCGCCTGCAGCGCGTCGAAGGTGCCTTCCTTGTCCTCCTGCATGTCCTTCGAATAGGCCAGCGGCAGGCCCTTCATCACGGTGAGCAAGCCCATCAGGGCGCCGACGATGCGCCCGCTCTTGGCCCGCACCAGCTCCGCCGCGTCGGGGTTGCGCTTCTGCGGCATGATCGAGGAGCCGGTGGTATAGCCGTCCGACAGCCTGACGAAGTCGAACTGCGCCGAGGTCCACACCACCAGCTCCTCGGCGAAGCGCGACAGGTGGATCGCGCAGATCGAGGCGGCCGAGAGCGATTCCAGGGCGAAGTCGCGGTCGGCGACGGAGTCGAGCGAGTTCGCCGTCGGGCGGTCGAAGCCCAGCGCCGCGGCCGTGGCGTGCCGGTCGATCGGGAACGAGGTGCCGGCGAGGGCGGCGGCCCCCAGCGGGCACTCGTTGAGCCGGGCGCGCGCGTCGCGGAAGCGGCCGCGGTCGCGCGCCAGCATCTCGACGTAGGCGAGGCAATGGTGCCCGAAGGTGACCGGCTGGGCCGATTGCAGGTGGGTGAATCCCGGCATCACGGTGCCGGCATGCGCCAACGCCTTCTCGGCCAGCGCCTGCTGCAGCCCGGCGGCCTGCGCGTCGAGGTTGTCGAGGGTGTCGCGCACCCACAGCTTCATATCGGTGGCGACCTGGTCGTTGCGCGAGCGCGCGGTGTGCAGGCGCCCGGCCGACGGGCCGACGATCTCGGTGAGCCGGCTCTCCACCGACATGTGGATGTCCTCGAGCTCACGCCGGAACACGAAGGTGCCGGCCTCGATCTCGGACTGGACCGCCTTGAGTCCGTCTTGAATGGCCGCCACATCGTCGGCCGGCAGGATGCCTTGGGCGCCCAGCATCGCGACGTGCGCCAGCGAGCCGCGGATGTCCTGGGGCGCGAGGCGCTTGTCGAATCCGATGGAGGCGTTGATCTCCTCCATGATCTCGGCGGGGCCGCTCGCGAAGCGTCCGCCCCACATCCGGTTGCTCATGGTCTTCCCGATCCTTCCGCTCGCGCAAGAGCGTTTCGTGTGGTGGCATTTCCTTGACGCGAGCCGGCATCCACCGCGCTCGAAATGCTCTTAGGGACGCAACGATGATGCCTGGACGATTGATGGGCGCCGCGGTCGGCGCCGGCCTCGTCACCGCGTTGGCTGCCGGCCTCGCCCTATACGGGACCGGTGCGGGGCCGGGCAACGCCCCGGCGCCCTGCGCCGCCTCGGCCGCCGCCGTGGCGCGGGTCGACGCCGCCGCCCGCGGCGACGTGGCGGCGATGCAGGCGCCCGAGAAGGCGCGACAGGCGCCGGACATCGCGTTCAAGGGCCCGGGCAAGGAGGTGGGGGGCGAAGGAGCCCAGGCGGACGTGCGGCTTTCGGACTTCCGCGGCCGTCTCGTCCTCGTGAACCTGTGGGCGACGTGGTGCGCGCCGTGCAAGGCCGAGATGCCGGCCCTCGACCGGCTCGAGGCCGCCCTCGGGGGCAAGGACTTCGCCGTCGTCGCGATCAACCTCGATACGCGCAACCTCGACAAGCCGCCGGTCTGGATGCGGGACAACGGCATCGCGCGCCTGGCCTACTATGCCGACCCGGGCGGGCGCGTCCTGCCGGCGGTGCAGCGCGACACCGGCTCGCCCGGCCTGCCGACGACGCTGCTCGTCGACCCCGCCGGCTGCACGATCGGATTGATGAAGGGGCCGGCCGAATGGTCGAGCCCGGACGGGCTGGCGCTGATCCGCGCCGCGCTCGGCCGCACGTCATGAACCGGTCCACGCCCTGAACCCGGCGGCATGTTCTGCACACGGCGGCATGTCCGGAACCTGGCGTCACGTCCCGAACCGGTCGAGGAACCGGTGACCACGTTCGCAGGCACCGATGTCCACGCGCCCTGCCGACGTCCATAACACCTTGGAACGAGACGCGAAGTCCGGGTCCGGCAGACGAATCGCAGCGATGTCCGATTGCCTGACGCGTAAGTCTGCGGCATAGCCTGGCTATAGCCGAGGTTGGGCCATGATCTTCGTCACGGATGCCGTAGGAAAGATGGTCTATCTCAGTCAGGAATGGACGGTTCTGACTGGTCAACAGCTTGAAGACGTCTCCCAACGTGGCTGGAGCAAGGTCATCCATCCGGACGACCTCGCGATCGTGGGCACCGTGGTGGCCGAGGCGACCGTCGCGCGGAGCGAGTTCACCGTGCGCTACCGCCTGCTCTCGCCGGACGGGCGGGCGATCTGGGTCGCGGCCGGCGCGGTGCCGTCCTTCGGGCCGCCGGAGCGGACCTTCCTCGGATTCCTCGGCTCGATCAGCCTGCTCGCGGCCCCCCCGCCGAAGGGCACCGCGAGCGGTGCGCTCGGTCGCTTCAGCCGTCCGTCGCCGGTGGCGGAATCCGAGCCGCGCTCGGTCCTGGAGCTGGTCGCCGACCACCTGATCACGGCGCACGCGCTGATCATGCAGGACGGCGGCACCTGCGCCTTGGCGGCGGTCGAGGTCGCGCTGCACGAGATCGGGCGCGAGCTCGCACGCGTATCCGAGACCGCGCAGGACGGCTCGAACCTGCACTGAGCGTTTATCGCCCGCGGCGGATGCCGGTGCGCGTCAGGAAAATGGTCTTGTCCGCGCCGCGGTCTCCTTACGCCTCCGTGTCGGCGTCGAGGTCGCGCCCGCGGGTCTCGTGCATCATCCAGGCGGCGATCGTGCCGAGCACGCTGAAGCCGACGAGGTAGTAGGCGGGCGCCAGCGGGTCGCCGGTGATCGCAATCAGCTTGTTGACGACGTAGTTCGTGCTGCCGCCGAAGATCGACACCGAGAAGGCGTAGACGATCGACAGCCCGGCGCTGCGCACCGCCCGCGGCAGCGATTCGGGGATCGCGACGATGATTGCCGCCGCGTTGATCGAGGACAGGGCCGACATCAGGAACGTCACCGCGTAGACCGAGGCCGCGGTCGGCGACTGCGCCAGCCACCAGAAGGTGGGCACGGCCAGCACCACGATCGCGGCGCGGGGCCAGACCAGCACCGGCCGCCGGCCGAAGCGGTCGGCGAGCCAGCCGCCCAGCAGCGGGAACACCACCGAGGCGAGGCCGAGTGCGATCGGCACCGCGGTCGAGACGGTCTCGGTGAGGCCGAGGGTGGCGCGGGCGTAGACCGGCATGTTGGTGCCGATGGCGTTCGAGACCGTCGAGGCGGCGATGACCACGAAGGTCAGGAGCAGCAGGCGCCCGTGCTCGCGCAGCAGCCGCATCACCACCGCGCCGGTGGAGGCCGCCGCCGCCGGGTCTTCGCCCTCGCCCGCCGTCTCGGGCAGGTGGCTGCGGATGACGAGGCCGACCGGGACGACGCCGACGCCGAGCAGGAACATGATGCGCCAGCCCCACTCCGCCATCGCCGCCTCGCCGAGGAAGAACGTGAGCGCGGTGGCGACGACGCCGGCGAACAGCGCGGCGCAGCCCTGGCTGGCGATCTGCCAGCTCGCCACGAAGCCGCGGTGCTTCGGCGGCGCCGCCTCCAGCAGGTAGGCGGTGGAGGGGCCGACCTCGCCGCCCAGCGCGAGCCCCTGGATCAGCCGCCCGACGATGACGATGACCTGCGCCCAACCCCCCAGCGTCGCGTAAGAGGGCGCCAGCGCCAGCATCAGCATGCCGACCGCCATCAGCGCGATGGTGATGAGCATGGCGGGCTTTCGGCCCGCCCGGTCGGCGAAGGCGCCGATGACGATGCCGCCGATCGGCCGCATCACGTAGCCGATGCCGAACAGGGCGAGCGAGGCGAGCAGGCTGTCGGTGGCGTTGGCGGAGGGGAAGAACGCCGCGCCGATCGGAACGGCGAAGAAAACGTAGAGCGTGAAGTCGTAGAATTCGAGCGCGTTGCCGAGGACCACGGCGCCGACCGCCTTTCGGTGCAGGGCCGGATGCTCCGGTGTCGTCGTTGCGGTCATCGCGCGTCCTTGCGTCATCCGTTCTGGCATAGCCGGCCCGGGCCGGGATCGCCACCGGCGGGGTCGCCCGCGAGGGCGAAGGCGAGCGCGAGGGAGGGTGCGAAGGGTTGCCCGCGGGCGCAAAGCCGGGCACCCCCGGCGCCATGACGAAGCCGCGCCCCCTTTCCGCGATCCGTAACGCGCTCGCCAGCGAGGCGGCCGGAGGCCTCGTGCTGATGGCGGCCGCCGCCTGCGCGCTCGTCGTCGCCAACACCGGCCTCGCCGAGACCTACGCCCACGCGCTGCACGCACCGCTCGGTCCGTTGAGCGTGCAGCACTGGATCAACGACGGCCTGATGGCGGTGTTCTTTCTGCTCGTCGGCCTGGAGATCAAGCGCGAGGCCCTGGACGGCCGCCTGCGGACCTGGCCCGACCGGGCGCTGCCCGGCATCGCGGCGATCGGCGGCATGGCGGTGCCGGCCCTTGTCTACCTCGCCTTCAACGCGGGCACCGGGACGGCGCGGGGCTGGGCGATCCCGGCGGCCACCGACATCGCCTTCGCGCTGGGCGTCCTGGCGCTGCTGGGTAAGCGCGTGCCGGTGTCGCTGAAGATCCTGCTCAGCGCGGTGGCGATCGTCGACGACCTCGGCGCCGTGGTGATTATCGCGCTGGTCTACACCGGCGGCCTCGACCCGACGATGCTCGGCCTCGCCGCCTTGGTGCTGGCGATCCTCGTCGGCCTGAACCGCGCCGGCGTCGCCGCGCTCACACCCTACCTGTTGCTCGGCCTCGTGCTCTGGGTGCTGGTGCTGCGCTCCGGGGTCCACGCCACGGTGGCCGGCGTGCTCCTGGCGATGACCATCCCGATCCGCCCGAGCCCGGGCCGGCCGGAGGACGCGACCTCGCCGCTGCACCGGCTGGAGCACGCGATCACCCCCTTCGTCGCCTTCGGGATCGTGCCGCTCTTCGGCTTCGCCAACGCCGGGGTGCCCCTGCTCGGCCTGTCCCCGGGGGCGCTCCTCGACCCGGTGACGCTCGGCGTCGCGGGCGGGCTGTTCGTCGGCAAGCAGGTGGGCGTCTTCGCCGCCCTGCGCCTCGCCGTCTCCCTTGGGCTGGCGCACCGGCCCGGCGGGGCGACGTGGCGCCAGGTCTACGGCGTCGCGGTGCTCTGCGGCATCGGCTTCACCATGAGCCTGTTCATCGGCGCGCTCGCCTTCACCGACGCCGCCCACGAGACGGAGGTGAAGCTCGGGGTTCTCGTCGGTTCCCTGCTCTCCGGGCTGGCGGGCGCCGCGATCCTTGGATCTGCCGCCCCGCGGGGCCCGGCGCGGGCCTGAATCCCGGCGGCCGTGAGCCGGCTGCGGAATTCGAAAGAATGGCCTTGCCAGTCCGGCCCGGACGGGTCTAGCCTCTCCTCATGGCTACGCGGCTTCCTCTCCAGAGGCCCCGGCGCCGGATCGAGACGAAGAGGAGGTCTGCCATGCATGCAAGCCCGACCCACGTCCATTCCGCCGACACCGGTGCCGGTGACCAGGACGATCCGCCGAGCGTCCACCGACAGGGATAGAGGTTTTCGGGAGGGTTTTAGGCGCCCGACCCCACGGCCCTGAGCGCCCTGGGACGAACGCCGGACACCAACCCTCGAACCCGGGAACGTGGCCCCTGCCACCGGCCCGTCGGCGAAAGCCGACGGGCTTTTTCGTTGCAGCCATCCGGCCGCTGACGCAGCGCAGCACCAGGCGCGCGGGCCGTCGCAATCGTATCCAAAATTACTTAGGTATCCGCCCCTGGCTGCTCTTGCGCGAGGGTGACGAAGCGGTAACGTCGAGCATCGATACACGAGGAGAGAATCACCGCGGAAGCAGATCGACGGCTCACGAGACGATCAACGCAGCACAGGATGGCCCCCATGCCCGAGACGATTCGCGTCAAGCCCACCCACGACGGCACCTATACGGTCTATCGCGGGTCCACTGCCTTGATCTCAGGCCTCACGCGCCTCCAGGCCGAACGCTACGAGGCCAGCATCGGCGACCGTCGGCTCTCCGGGCTCCTCGCCGCCTCCGCCTGATCCGAGCGTCGGCCCGGCCGCCTCGCGCACCGGGTCGCCCGATCGAAGCGTCAGCCCAGCGTCAGCGGGCCAAGGTCCGTCACGGTCCCGCCCGCTCCGATCCCACGCTGCGTCGCCGACACGACGTGGCGCCCCCCGTTCTCCGAGAACGCGTACAGGATGTAGGCCGCCCGCCGCGCGGCTTCCGAGCCGTGCCCGCCCGCATGCGCGCCGGGCCGGGCCGAGGCGGATGCGCCGCCGACCACCGGGATCGCCCGCCCGTCCGGTCCCGGCAGGTGGGCGACGCTCGCCACGTGGTTGTGCCCGTGCAGGACGAGGTCGGCGCCGACGCGGCCGAGCATCGCGCTGAACAGGGCGGCGTCGCGCAGGTCGCGGCCCGGGCTCGCCCCGCCGGGATGGGGCGGATGATGGATCATCACCACGCGGGCCGGCCGCGACGGGTCTGTCGCCAGCGTCCGCAACAACGATTCGGCCGCCGCGATCTGGCGTGGCCCGAGTCGGCCGGTGGCGACGAACGGCACGGTCGGGATCGCGCTCGACAGTCCGACCAGCGCCAGCGGCCCGCGCCGGCGCAGGTACGGAAACGTGCCGCCTCCGCCGGCGTCGTCCGCGGTCCAGGCGCCGCAGGCCGCGAGCAGCCCTTCGAGCGAGCCGCGCACGTAGGCGTCGTGGTTGCCGGGCACGAAGCTGACCGCCTCCGGCGTGCCGAGCGCCTCCAGGAAGATGCGCGCGGTGTCCCACTCGCTCGGCAGGCCGATGTTGCACAGGTCGCCGGTGCAGGCGACGTGATCCGGCGCCTGCAGCCTCAGGTCCGCGACCAAGGCAGCCAGCGTTTCCATGTCGTGGCTGCGCGAGCGCCCGCGGCGCCAGTTCGCGTAGCCCGTCGCGCGCTTGCCGAAGAGCTGGTGCAGGCGCGGCCGCGGCAGCGGGCCGACATGCGGGTCTGTGAGGTGGGCGAGGCGGAAGGACACCGGGCCATCGCATCGCGGTTGGGGCCGGCCGCGTCAAGCGAGGCGCCGTGCCCGAGGGGCCGGCGTGGGGCGGACGTCAGGTCAGCGCCACCAAGCCGACGCCGAAGATCATCAGGCCCGCCCCGAGGACACGCCACAGGCTCGCCGGATGGACCTGGAAGCCGATCCAGCCGTAATGGTCGAGGACGATCGAGGCGGCGACGCCCACCGTCACGACGATCCCGAGGAAGGACGCGGCCCCGAGGGAAGGGGCGGCATAGAGCTGGGCCAGGATCAGCAGGACGCTGAGACAGCCGCCGAGCCAGCCCCACCAGGGCACCTCGGCCATCTGCTGCCAGCTCGGCACGCCGAGCTTGCCGAAGGCGAGGCCGCCCAGCAGCATGAAGCCGGTGCTGACGAAGAGGATCACCACCGCCGCCGTGACCGGAAGCCCGAAGGACTTCGACAGGGCCGCGTTCTGTCCCGGCTGGACCGCATTCGCGAGCCCGGCGAGGATCGTCAGTCCGTAAAGATACCACATGACTCAAGGTATCGGCGGCGGCACGGCTCAGTTTCGCCGATCCCGAAGCCTGCGACGAAGTGGTGAGCGCCTCGATCGCGGGGAATGGGCGCGCACCCGCCTCACGCGCTGCCGATCAGCACCCCCACTGCCAGCACCAGCGCGCCGCCGAGCACGATCTGCAGCACCGCCCGGCCGAACGGGGTCGCCATGTAGCGGGTGCGGATCGCGGCGATGACCACCAGTTCGATCGCCACCACCAGCACCGCGAGGCCGGTGGCCAGCGCGAAGGCGTTCGGCCAGTGGCCCGGGATCGTGTAGGGCAGGGTGTGGCCAAGCCCCCCGAGCGCGGTCGCCGCGCCGCAGACGAGGCCGCGCATCCACGGACTGCCCCGCCCGGTGATGCGCCCGTCGTCGGAGAGCGCCTCGGTGAAGCCCATGCTGATCCCGGCCCCGAGGGAGGCCGCGAGCCCGACGAGGAAGGTCGCGCCGTTGCTGTGCGTGGCGAAGGCGGCGGCGAAGATCGGCGCCAACGTCGAGACCGATCCGTCGATCAGCCCGGCGAGACCCGGCTGCACGTAGGCCAGCACGAAGGCGCGGTGGGTGTCGTCGCCGGGTGCGGCTGCGTCGGTGTCGCCGTGGAGGACCGCTTCCATGATCGTCATCCTGTCTGGATCGATTCCAATCTACATATTGGAATCGATCCAAACAAGCCGGAAGAGCGCGGTTTCGCGGTGTCTTTGGACACGCGGCGCGGCTCAAGCGGCCCGAACCGCTCCGGGTCTCGGTTGCGCAGGCTGCGACGACGGGTCTAGAGAGCCACCGGGCTGCGCGGGACGGCGCTGTCCCGTTGTCGCGTCCGAACGCCCGACCCGTCGCCAGGCCGGTCGGCGACCTTGCCTCCCTCCGGCCGCCACGCCATCGCGCGAACCCGGCCGAGCCTTGGAAAGCGAGACATGTTCCCCATGCCGACCCTTCCTGCCGTCCGCACGCCGCGTCGCCGCGCGCCCTCGCGCGGCACCCCCGAGGCGGTCGCATGAGCCTCGGCAAGCGCATCATCCGGCATCCGGCCGTGCAGGCGGCGCTCGGACGGCTCGCCGCCAGCTACCTCACGCTGGTGCGCCGAACCAACCGCTTCACCGTGGAGCCGGCGAACGCCGACCCCTGGCTCGACGCGATGTCCCCCTTCGTCGCCGGGATGTGGCACGGCCAGCACATCATGGTGTCCTTCGCCGGGAGGCCGGTGGACCGGGTCGCCACGATCATCTCGAAGAACCCAGACGGCAACATCAACACCATCGCCCTGGAGCGGATGGGCGTGCGGGTGATCCGTGCCTCCGGCGCCCGCGGCCGGGTGGTCAAGGACGCCAAGGCCAAGGGCGGCGCCGAGGGGCTGCGCGCGATGATGCGGGCCCTGAAGAACGGCGAGATCGTCGCCTTCAGCGCCGACGTGCCCAAGATCTCGCGCCGGGCCGACGCCGGCATCCTCACCCTGGCGCGCTTCTCCGGCCGGCCGATCGTGCCGGTGGCGGTGGTGACGAGCCGGCACATCCGCTTCGGAAGCTGGGACCGCGCCTGCCTCGGGCTGCCGTTCGGCCGCGGCGCTGTGGTCTTCGGCGAGGCGATCCGCGTGCCGCGCGACCCCGACCCGGAGACGTTCGAGGCCCTGCGCGTCCGCCTGGAGGCCGAGATGAACCGGGTGCACGACCGGGCCTACACCCTCGTCGGGCGGCTCGACCGCGTCGGGGACAACTGGCTCGGGCGTGCGCCCCGCGCCGAGGCGGCATGACGGTGACGGCATGAGGGCACCGCCGCTCACCCTGGCCCTCAAGGCCTATCACGGCGGCCTGTGGCTCGGCGAGCCGGCGGTGGCCGGCCTGCTGGCGTGGCGGGCGCGCAAGGGCAAGGAGGACCCGACCCGCTTGGCCGAGCGCCGCGGCCTGCCCGGGCGGGCGCGGCCCGTGGGCTCGCTGGTCTGGATGCACGGGGCGTCGGTGGGCGAGTCGCTCTCGCTGGTCGGCCTCGTCGAGGGAATGATCGCCCGCGGCTTCTCGGTGCTGGTCACCACCGGCACCCGCAGCGCCGCCGACCTGATCGGCGCGCGCCTGCCGGCGGGCGCCGTACACCAGTACATGCCCCTCGATGCGCCGCGCTGGGTCGCGCGCTTCCTCGACCATTGGCAGCCCGACCTCGCCCTGGTCGCCGAATCCGAGATCTGGCCCAACACCGTGGTGGCGCTGCATGCCCGCGCCATCCCCTTGCTGCTCGTCAACGGACGGATGTCGGAGCAGTCGTTCGCCGGCTGGGCGCGCGCGCCGCGCACGGCCAAGGCGCTGCTGGCGAGGATCGCGATCTGCCTTGCGCAGACGCGCGACGACGCCGAGCGCTTCGTGCGCCTCGGCGCGCCGCGGGTGAGCGTGGCCGGGAACCTCAAGTACGATGCCGCGGTGCAGCCGGCCGACCGGCAGCAGGTGGCCTATCTCGGGGACATGATCGGCGACCGCCCGGTCTGGGTCGCAGCGAGCACCCATCCGGGCGAGGACGCGGCGGCGGCCGAGGCGCATGCGGCGCTGAAAGACCGGTTCCCGCGGCTCCTGACCATCGTCGCCCCGCGCCACCCCTATCGCGGTGGCGACGTGGCGGCCTGCGCGACGGCTCAAGGGCTGCGCAGCGCGCGCCGCTCGGCCGGCGGGCGCCCGCACCCGTCGGTCGACCTCTACGTCGCCGACACGATCGGCGAGCTCGGCCTGTTCTACCGCCTGAGCCCGCTGGTGTTCCTCGGCGGCTCGCTGGTGCCGCATGGCGGCCAGAACCCGATCGAGCCGGTGCGCCTCGACGCCGCCGTGCTCCACGGCCCGCATACGGAAAACTTCACCGAGGTCTACCGCGCGCTCGATGCCGGCGGCGGCGCCGCCGCGGTCGCCGACGCGGCCGAGCTGGCCGCGACGCTCGCCGACCTCATGGCCGCCCCCGACCGCATCACCGCGATGACCCGGGCCGGACAGCGCGCCCTGGTGCCGTTCGAGGGCGCGGTGGAGCGGACGCTCGCGGTGCTCGACCCCTTCATCGCGCAGATGAAGCTCGCCGCGTTCCACCAGGACTGATGCGCGCCCCCCGCTTCTGGCAAGGCGACGCGAACCATCCGGCCGCGCGCCTGCTGGCGCCCCTCGGCCGCGCCTACGGCCGCGCCGCCGGGAACCGCATGGACCGGCCCGGCGCGCGGGGCGAGTGCCCTGTCCTGTGCCTGGGCAACTTCACCCTGGGCGGTGCCGGCAAGACCCCGAGCGCGATCGCGCTCGCCGTGCTGCTGCGCGAGCTTGGGCGCACGCCCGCCTTCCTCAGCCGCGGCTACGGCGGCCGCCTGCCCGGGCCCGTCCTCGTCGATCCCGCCCGCCATGGCTGGCGCGACGTCGGCGACGAGCCGCTGCTGCTCGCCCGCCACGCGCCGACGGTCGTCGCCCGCGACCGCGTCGCCGGCGCGCGGCTCTGCGTGGCGGAGGGCGCCGACGTCGTCGTCATGGACGACGGGCTGCAGAACCCGAGCCTGGCGAAGGACCTCGCGCTCGCCGTCGTCGACGCAGGCGTCGGCGTCGGCAACGGGCTGTGCGTCCCCGCCGGCCCCTTGCGCGCCCCGCTGGCGCGGCAATGGCCGCATGTCGGCGGCCTGGTGCTGATCGGCGCGGGCCCCGCCGGCGCGGCGGTGGCGGCTGAGGCGCAGGCGCACGGCCTGCCGGTGCATCGCGCCCGGCTGGTGCCCGAGGTCGCCGCTGTCGCGGGCCGGCGCGTGCTGGCCTTCGCCGGCATCGGCCGCCCGGAGAAGTTCTTCGCCTCGCTCTGCGAGGCCGGCGCCGAGGTCGCCGCGACCCGCAGCTTTCCCGATCACCACCCCTACCGCGACGCCGACCTGGCCCGGCTGGCGGCGGAGGCCGACGGCCTCGGCGCGGAACTCGCCACCACCGAGAAGGACCGCGTTCGCCTGCCCGAAGCGTTCGCGGCGCGGGTGCGGGTGCTGCCGGTCGCGCTGCACTTCCAGACGCCCGAGACGCTGGAGATACTGGTGTCGGCGGCGCTGGACGATCCAGACGGAAGGACGTGAGGCCCTCTGCCGCCGCCTTTGGACAAGCGTGAAAGGCGATGACGACATCGCAACCGGCCGTCCTATCGCGTGTACGGTGGCGTGTTCAGGCGCGCCGGTCACGAGCCCTTCTGGTCGGAGATGCGCGATCGATGAACGTTGCGGTCCCGAACGCGCTACAGATCAAGGCGGGCGACGCGGAACGCGGCGCGATGTCTTTGCCGGGCAGGGCGGCGGCCTTTCCCGAGCTGCGATACATGGGATCGAAGAAGCGGCTGCTGCCTTGGATCCATGGCGTGCTCCAAGGCCTCGACTTCGAGACGGCGATGGATCCGTTCAGCGGCAGTGGCTCCGTCGCCTATCTGATGAAGGCCATGGGACGGCGGGTGGTCGCGACCGACTTCTTGAACGTCTCGGCGACCGTCGCAAAGGGTCTCGTCGAAAACTCGAAGTCTCGGATCGACGCCGACGCCCTCGATAGGCTTCTGTCCCGTAACGATCGAGCCGATACGTTCATAGAGCGCACCTTCACGGGGGTGTTCTTTCGTCCGGAGGACCTGCGGTTCCTGGACCGGATTTCGGCGAACCTGACCAAGCTCGAATGCGATCACCAACGTGCTCTCGCGGTCTCGGCTCTCGTCCGATCGTGCCTCAAGAAGCAGCCGCGCGGCGTCTTCACGATCTCGGGCGATCCGGCGCGCTACGACGATGGCCGACGCGATCTGCGCTTGAGCATCGAACAGCATTTTCTCGAACAGGTCGCCGTCTACAACGAAGCCGTCTTCTCCAACGCTTTCGAAAACCGGGCGCTCAGATGCGACGTGTTCGACGCCGACGCGCAAGGAATCGATCTCGTCTACCTCGATCCGCCATACGTTCCACGTGCGGATGATAATTGCTACATCAAGCGCTACCCCTTCGTGGAAGGACTTTCCGTTTATTGGAAAGATCTCGACATCATGGAGGGTACGAAGGTCAAAAAAATCGCCAAGCGCTATACGCCTTTCAGCTATCGATCCCAGTCCGAAGATGCCTTCGATCGGATGTTCGCCCGCTTCAGGCGGCAGACTATCGTGATGAGCTACAGCTCGAATGGTTTTCCCGATCTGGAGCAGTTGACGATATTGTTGAGGAAATACAAGCGCAACGTCGAGGTCTATACGCGCCCTCATCGGTACCACTTCGGCACCCACGTCGCCGTTAAGCGGGCGTCCGTCGATGAGTATCTGATCGTGGGGCGCTGATGCGTGTCGTCGATCAGGGGGCCGAAGAGATCGCCGAAGCCCTCGGTTCGCTCGATGTGGACTGGATGGATGCCACGGCCGGCAACGTCATCGCCAAGCTGACGGCGTTCGGCGTGAAGGAGGCATACGGCCGGGCCGATGTGGCTGCGCTTCTCGACGACCACTTCGACGAGGGGCTTTTGTGTTGCAGGCTGTTCCTCGGCCTCTCGAAGGACCAGTCCGAGGCGCTTCTCCGCGAGGCGCTCGGCAAGGGCGGTATCGGGGTGACGCGCTATCAAACGGATCGGGCGGCGTTCCTGTCTGGGCAGAAGCGGGGGCGCGGCCTCGAAGACTTCGCAGAAGCCATCGTGAGAGAGGTATTCGGGGAAGGGGCCTACGAACTGCGATGCACGTTCACGGGCGTCGGCGGCAAGATCGCGAAATGCGACATCTCCATCCCCGGCCGGACCCGTCCGCTCATCCTCATCGAGGCCAAGGCCTACGGCGCGACCGGTTCGAAGTTGACGGACATCCTGGGCCATCTCGACGCCATCATCGAGGCGAAACGCCGAGATGCCGCGTTGCTGGTCATGACCGACGGCACGACCTGGAAAGCCAGGATGGCGGACATGGCCAAGATCGTCGCGCGTCAGAACGATGGTCGCATTCTCAGAATCTACACGATGCAGATGCGCGATCAGTTCCTCGCGGATCTCACGACTCTCAAAGCCGAGTTCGGTTTATAGGATTGCGAGAGGCGACGGGCAGGCTCGCTGCGGCGCCCGGCGAAGGATTGCGCCGCGTTGCCATCCGGCCCCAAGCCCGCTATAGGCGCTCCACGCCCGCCAGACACCCTTGGAGGCACGGGCGCGTGGGGTTTCGGTTCGGCCGTCCGTCTCGGGCGGCCTTCGTCGTTTCCCCGACCATTCATCAATCAAAGGATCACGCCATGAGCGCAGTCAAGACGCTTGAGGCCGTGGCACGCGACCGGGTCGGCAAGGGGGCCGCCCGGGCCGTTCGTCGCCAGGGCCAGGTTCCCGCCGTCGTGTACGGGGGAGGCCAGCCGCCGCAGTCGATCGCCATCGACCTCATCCGCACCCGCACCCTGATCTACGCCGGCGGCTTCAAGACGACGCTGTTCGAGATCAACGCCGGCGGCAAGAAGACCCGCGCGATCCCGCGCGACTTCCAGCTCGACCCGGTCAGCGGCGTGCCGATGCATGTCGACTTCCTGCGCGTGGTCGCCGGCCAAACCGTCACCGTCGAGGTGCCGGTGCACTTCCACAACGAGGACGCGGCCCCGGGCAT
Organism: Methylobacterium sp. WL8; assembly: GCF_008040045.1. Classification (NCBI taxonomy): domain Bacteria; kingdom Pseudomonadati; phylum Pseudomonadota; class Alphaproteobacteria; order Hyphomicrobiales; family Methylobacteriaceae; genus Methylobacterium; species Methylobacterium sp. WL8. The sequence goes on from NZ_VRVF01000004.1 coordinate 32,018, forward strand.
CAAGCAGCAGGGCGGCACCCTCAACATCTCGCTGCACACCTTGGCCGTCGAGGTCGCCCCCGACCAGATCCCCGACGGGATCGAGATCGACCTCACCGGCCGCCAGATCGGCGACGTGATCCACGTCTCCGACGTCACATTGCCGGCCGGCGTCGTCTACACCGGCGAAGCCACCGACCCGATCGCCAACGTCGTGCCGCCGACCGTGCTCGGCGCCGAGGTCGAGGCCGAGGAGGCCGCGATTGCCGAGGCGCAGTCGGCGGAAGCCGAGGCCGAGAAGGTCGAAGCCGAGGCCGAAGAGGCCGAGGCCGCTGCCGAAGCCTCCGAGGAGAAGAAGGAGGACTGAGCCCTTCGCGGCTCGATCCTCCCGCACCGCCCTCGTGGTGGTGCGGCTTCGAAACGATGCCCCGGCCGCGAGGCCGGGGCGTTCTTGTTTTGGAAGGCCGGAGTCCGTCGCCATGCGACTCATCGTAGGCCTGGGCAATCCGGGCAAAGCCTACGCGCGCAACCGCCACAACATCGGGTTCCTCGCGATCGACGAGATCGCGCGGGTCCACCGGGCGAGCCCGTTCCGGCGACGCTTCCAGGGCGAGGCCGCCGAGGTCTCGTTCGGGGCCGAGCGCGCGATCCTCCTGAAGCCGCAGACCTTCATGAACGAGTCCGGCCGCTCGGTCGCCGAGGCGCAGCGCTTCTACAAGATCGCGCTGTCCGACGTGATCGTATGCCACGACGAGCTCGACCTCGCCGCGGCCAAGATCCGGGTGAAGCTCGGCGGGGGGAACGCCGGGCACAACGGCCTGCGCTCGATCACCGCCCAATGCGGCAACGACTATCGCCGCGTCCGGCTCGGCATCGGGCACCCCGGCGACAAGGCCCTGGTGCACGCCTACGTGCTCAACGATTTCGCGAAGTCCGAGGAGCCCTGGGTCGAGGACCTGTGCCGGGCGGTCGCCGACGAGATCGCGCTGCTCGCGGCGAACGAGAACGAGAGCTTCCAGAACAAGGTCCACCTCGCCATGGTCGGCCGTGGCTGGGCCGACGTGAAGCGGCCGGGCGAGAAGGCCGCCAAGAATTGACACGAAAACACGAGGACACGATATCGAAGGCCTTGGAGGCCGTCCGATGAAGAACCTCACCATCACCCTCGACGAGGACCTGTTTTCCTGGGCGCGCGTGGAAGCGGCCAAGCAGGGCCAAAGCCTGTCCCGCTTCGTCGCCCAGGCGCTGGCAGACCGCCGGGCGCCCGAGCTTGCGCACCAGCTTGCGATCCTCGAGGACTTCTTCGAGGGACCCGGATGGCCCGGCATCGCCGAGAACCTCCCCACGCGCGACGAGATCTATGACAGGTCGGCTCTTCTTCGACACGAACATCCTGATCTACGCCCTGGATCCGAAGGATCCGGCGAAGCGGTCGATGAGTATGGAGGTGATCACGAAGGCTCTGACGCAGGGACGTCTGGTCGTCAGCCCGCAAATTCTGAACGAATGCGTCTGGGTCGCGGCCTATAGGAAGAAGCTCGTTCCTCCGGCCGACATCGAGCGCTACCTGTCCGCATTCCACCATGCCTGCACCGCCCCGCTCGACGTTGAGACCCACCGTCTGGCGATTCGCGTGTCTGCTAAGCACCGCCTGTCTTGGTGGGACAGCATCGCCCTCGCTTCGGCGCTTCAGGCTCGCTGCCAGGCCTACGTCTCTGAAGATATGCGGGACGGCCAAGCCGTCGAGTCCCTGACGATCATCAATCCCTTCGGGCCTCGCGCCCGCGCCACCCTGGCGCTCACCTAACGGACCTGACCCCATGGGCTTCAAATGCGGCATCGTCGGCCTGCCGAACGTCGGCAAGTCGACCCTCTTCAACGCGCTGACGCAGACGGCGGCGGCGCAGGCCGCGAACTATCCGTTCTGCACCATCGAGCCGAACGTCGGCGACGTGGCGGTGCCCGACCCGCGCCTCGACGACCTGGCGCGGATCGCCTCGTCGAAGGAGATCATCCCGACGCGGCTGACCTTCGTCGACATCGCTGGCCTCGTGCGCGGCGCCTCGAAGGGCGAGGGCCTCGGCAACCAGTTCCTCGCCAACATCCGCGAATGCGACGCCATCGCCCACGTGGTCCGCTGCTTCGACGACGGCGACGTCACCCACGTGGAGGGCAAGGTCGACCCAGGCGCCGACATCGAGACCATCGAGACCGAGCTGATGCTGGCCGACCTCGACAGCCTCGAGAAGCGCGTCGTCGCCCTGGAGAAGCGGGCTCGTGGCGCCGACAAGGAAGCCAAGGAGTTCCTCGACCTCGTCAACCGCGCCCTGCCGTACCTGCGCGAGGGCAAGCCCGCCCGCATGGTCGCCCGCAAGCCGGAGGAGGAGAAGCTGTTCCAGCAGCTCGGCCTGATGACGGCCAAGCCCGTGCTCTACGTCTGCAACGTCGACGAGGGCGACGCCGACAAGGGCAACGCCTACTCGAAGGCGGTGCAGGAGCGCGCGGCGGCCGAGGGCGCGCAGGCGGTGGTGGTCTCGGCTAAGATCGAGAGCGAGATCGCGGTGATGCCGGCCGCCGACCAGGGCGACTACCTCGAGGCGGTGGGGCTCGCCGAGCCCGGCCTGAACCGGGTGATCCGCGCCGGCTACGATCTGCTCGGGCTCATCACCTACTTCACCGTCGGCCCGAAGGAGGCCCGCGCCTGGACGATCACCAAGGGCACCCGCGCGCCGGCCGCCGCCGGCGTGATCCACACCGACTTCGAGAAGGGCTTCATCCGCGCCGAGACGATCGCGTTCTCCGACTACACCACGCTGAAGGGCGAATCGGGCGCGCGCGACGCCGGCAAGCTCCGGCTCGAGGGCAAGGAGTACCTCGTGCAGGACGGCGACGTGCTGCATTTCCGCTTCGCCAACTGACGCGCGCGGCCGCGCCGGACCACCTGCGTCCAGACGGAGACATGCCCATGTCAGGCCTCTACTTCGAGGATTTCGCCGCCGGCCAGGTTCGCGGCGGCGCGCGGCTGACGGTGAGCCGCGACGACATCGTCGCCTTCGCCCGGGAGTTCGACGCGCAGCCGTTCCACCTCGACGAGCGCGAAGCGGAGAAGACCTTCGCCGGCCGGCTGATCGCGTCGGGCTGGCACACGGCCTCCCTTGGGATGCGGCTGCTGCAGGCCGGGCCGATGGGCGGGCACTCCTCGCTCGGATCGCCCGGCGTCGCCGAGCTGCGCTGGTTGAAGCCTGTGCTGCCGGGCGATTCGCTCTCCGCCACCCTGCGCGTCGAGGAGACCCGCGCCTCGGCCTCGAAGCCGGATCGGGGCTTCGCCGTCTGCCTGCTGACCCTGGAGAACGACCGCGGCGAGGCGGTGATGACCCAGGCGTTCACGGTGATGCTGGCCCGCCGCGGGGCCGAGCCGGCGGCGCCGCGGGTCGTGGAGACCGGCGTTCCGGCCCCTCTGGTCGAGCCGGACGACGCCGAGATCGTGCCGTTCCTGAAGGACGCCGCGGTCGGCGCCACCCGCGACTTGGGCGCCTACGCCTTCTCGGCCGAGGCGATCCTGGACTTCGGCCGCGCCTACGACCCGCAGGTGTTCCACACCGATCCGGAGGCCGCCAAGGCCACGCATTTCGGCGGCCTGTGCGCCTCGGGCTGGCACACCGCCGCCGCCTACATGAAGCGGCTGCTCGCCACCCGCACCCGCGACCACGCCTTCACCGCCGCCCGCGGGCAGGCGCCGGCGACCGGCCCCTCGCCGGGTTTTCGCGACATGCGCTGGCTGAGGCCGGTCTACGCCGGCGACACCGTGCGCTACGCCACGACGCTCACCGACAAGCGCGCCTCCGCCTCCCGCCCCGGCTGGGGCCTCGCCTTCGCCGACAACGTCGGCGTCAACCAGCGCGGCGAGACGGTGTTCTCGTTCGCAAGCTCGGTGTTCTGGCAGTGGGCGCCGTAACGCGCGCGTCCGGCGCCGTCGCCTGCGTCGGGTGACGAGCGAAATCCGATAACGCGACGACCGTCCGGACGTCCCTGAAGCGATCCATCGCGAACCGCCCGGCTCGATCCGCTCGGGCGGAGAGGTGTCCGTCCGGCGGTCGGCTCGTGCGCGGGGGGAAGGCCGATGGGATCGCGCGCCGCTAGGCCTCCGGCCGGAACGGTTTGCCCGCCAGCGCCGTTCCTCGCCCCCTGCAGCACCCGTCCGACGCACCGCCAGCACAGACCGGGCCGGCCGCGACGACGGGTCGTTCGCGGCGGCGCGCCGAGGTCATCCTCCGGTGGCGATGCCGCATGCCAGTTTGCGGGATGATGAACGAAGCATATCAATTTCGTTTAACTGCTGTTCATGTCATCGATTTGCAGAATTGTGCAGAAATACCGCGGAACGGTTTTTCTATGCTGTCCGTTTATGGCCCGTACAACCGGATAAACGGAGATAATACATGTTAAAGCACGTTCGCGTCGCCGCCCTTGCGACCACCTTCGTCATCGGCGGCGCCGCCATGGCGCTCGCGCAGTCGTCCTCCACCGTGGGCACCGGCGGCTCTTCGGCGGGCGGCGGCACCAGCTCGTCGACGGTCGGCACTGGCGGCTCCTCGGCAGGATCCGGCAGCGGCTCGGGTTCGACCGTGGGCACCGGCGGCTCCTCCGCGGGCGGCGGCAAGAGCTCGTCCACGGTCGGCACCGGCGGTTCGTCGGCGGGCGCCGGCAGCGGTTCGGGGTCGACGGTCGGCACCGGCGGCTCCTCGGCCGGCAAGGGCACCAGCGGCTCCTCGATGGGCACGGGCGGTTCCTCGTCCGGCATGTCGGGCAGCGCGTCCGGTCATGACCGCGGCGGCCCCGGCAACTCCGAGAACGCACCGGGCCACAACAAGCGCTGATCCGGCTCTGGAACGGCGACATCGGGCGCGGCTCCTCGGAGCCGCGCCCTCCTCGACCTTCGCACCGCGCCTTTCATTCCCTCCCCGCCATCAAGGAGACCTGACCATGGCTCGCCTGATCCTGCCGCTTCTCGGTGGCGCCCTCGTCCTCGCCGGCGTCGCGACCGGCCAAGCCCAGACAAGCACGGTCACGACCGGCCCGAACGGCGTCTCGGGCAGCACGACGGTGACGACCGGCCCGAACGGAAAGCCGTGCAAGGTCGTGCATTCCGACGACGCGAAGAACGCCGGCACGATGTCGAGCTCGGTCACGGCCGGGGCGGACGGCGTGCGGAGCGCGACCACGGGCGGTCCTTCGGTGACCACGCGGTCCGGGAGCGGCTCGACCAGCAGCTCGGCCTCCAGCTCGAGTTCCGGCGGCACCACCATGACGACCACCGGCGCCGGCGACTGCGTCGTCACCGTCCCCAAGACCACGAAGTGAGGCTGACATGACGATCCGATTCATCGCCCCCCTCGCCGCCTTCGGGCTCCTCGTCGTCCCGGCGCTCGCCCAGACCGGGGGCAGCGCCACCGGCGGCACGGCGGGCTCGGCGGCGGCCGGCGGCACCTCCGCCTCGACCGTCGGGACCGGCGGGACTTCGACGGGAGCGAACGGCGCGACGGGCTCGTCCCTGGCCACCGGCGGCAGCGCGGCGGGCGGCAAGACGATGGACCGCTCGCACGTCAACGAGACCGGGAACGGCGGGCTCAACGGGCAATCGAAGGCGATGGCCCATGACGGCGGCACCTTCTCGAAGTCGCATACCCAGACCAAGGTTCGCGACGGCGAGGGCGTCGAGTCTCGGACGAAGACCATGTCGCACGAGCCCGGCTCCAAGCCGGTGAAGTCGACCACCACGACCGGTCGGTGACCGCCTTTCCGGCCGCGTGATCCCGATGTTTCGGCGGGCCATCCTGCCGGGACATGGCCGAAGACCGGAACCCGACGACGCCACGCGCCCGGCGTGGCGTCGTCGCTCCGTTGCGGGTCATCCCCGCCGTCCGGCCTCGCGCCGTGCCTGGGAGGGCGTGCGCCCGTACACACGCTTATAGCGTTGGCCGAAGTCGCTCATGTGCACGAAGCCCCAGCGCCGCGCGATCTCCGCGATCGGAACCGCGGCGGCGGACGCGGAGGTCAGATCCTCGTGGGTGCGCGCGAGCCGCCGCTCGGTGATGAAGGCGATCGCCGTCTGCCCAGTCCGGTTGCGGAACTGGCTCTGGAGGGAGCGAACGCTGAGCCCGGCGGCCGCGGCGATCAGCGACAGCGTGAGCGGTTGCGAAAGGTTCGCCTCGATGAAGTCGAGCGCGATGGTGAAGCGCGAGGCCGTGGCGTCGGTCGTCGCAATCGTCGCCACGCCCGCGCGCCTGGGCCAGACAGACAGGAGCTGGTAGCTGAGGATCTCCTGGACCAGCGGGAAGGCGATGTCGCCGCCGCGACCCGCCTCCTGCCCGCGGCGCTGCACCTGCCGCATCATCAAGAACAGGGCGATCATGCCCGGCGTGGCGACGTCTGCGATCGGGGCGAAGGCCGGAAGAGCCGGCTGTCCGCCCGTGAGCGCGGCGTTGGCCGCCGAGAGCGCTTCGAGCGTGATCGTTCCGTTGATCGCGCTGAAGGCCGGCGAGGCCTGGATCTCGCTGACGTCCTCGAAGTCGACCAGGGTCGCGTATTTTGGCGTACCTTGCGTCTTGCCCGACTGGTTGCGGTAGATGATGTGCCCGTTCGCGATGAAGCGGACCGTCAGGATGTCGACGGCGACCCGCGGCTTGGTGATGAAGCCGCTGGAGGAGCGCGTCTCCCACAGGCACAAGGTGCTGCTCTTGTTGCCGGCCATCTCGATGTCGGGCTTCACCGAGCGGAGTACGTCGAAGTTGATCGCGAAGCTGCTCAGGTCGTTGAACGTCTGAAGCTGACGCGCGGACGCGATGCGGGCCGCGAACTCGCTCTGGGGAACCCACGCGGCTTGGCGGTTCGAAGTCCGGGCCGTCATCGTCTCAACCTGAAGTTCATGCCGTCGATCCGGCTTCGATCGCGTCGGCCTTCATGGCATTTCGTGGCCGCGTCGGCCAAGCTCCCACACCCGCGCACGCCCCCGCGGAGATTGCGGTCCCAGTGCCTCAGGTCCCGCCCCTTTGCGCCCGGTGGTGCAGCAGGTTGACGATCAGCGCGGCCCAGCCGGTCTGGTGCGAGGCGCCGAGGCCCCGGCCGGTGTCGCCGTCGAAGAACTCGTGGAACAGCAGGGCCTCCTCGGCGCCGTCCGCCGGGGGGATCGGCACGCGGTCGCCGTCCGTGGGGCGGCGGCCGTCCGCGCCGCGGGTGAACAGGTCGATCAGCCGCTCCTGCAGCGCGTCGGCGATGGCGGCCAGCGTGTGCATCGCGCCGGAGCCGGTCGGGAACTCCACCAGGAAGTCGGCGCCGTAATAGGAGTGGAACCGGCGCAGGGCCTCGATGATCAGGTAGTTCGTCGGCATCCAGACCGGCCCGCGCCAGTTCGAGTTGCCGCCGAACATGTTCGAGGTCGAGTCGGCCGGGTCGTAGCGCACCGTGAACGAGGCGCCGAACTCGTTGAGCACGTAGGGCTGGTCGCGGTGCGCCTTCGAGAGCGAGCGCACGCCAAAGGGCGAAAGGAACTCGGCCTCGTCGAGCATCCGCCGCAGCAACGCCTTCATCCGGTGGCCGCGCAGGAGCGAGAGCAGCTTGCGGTCGCCGACGCCGCCCTCGTCCCAGCGCGAGACCAGGCAGGCGAGGTGCGGGCGGTTCTCCAGGAGCCAGTTGAGCCGCCGGGCGAAGTCCGGCAGGCGCTGGAGCACGAAGGGCTCGATCACCTCCACCGCGAACAGCGGCACGAGGCCGACCATGGAGCGGACGCGCAACGGCAGCATCCCGCCGCCGGGCATGTCGACCTCGTCGTAGTAGAACTCGTCCTCCTCGTCCCACAGGCCGAAGCCCTCGCCGCCCATGTCGGTCATCGCCTCGGCGATGAGCAGGAAGTGCTCGAAGAACTTCGACGCTGTGCTTTCGTAGACGTCGTTGTGGAGCGCGAGCTCGAGGGCGATGCGCATCATGTTGAGCGCGTACATCGCCATCCAGGCGGTGCCGTCGGCCTGGTGCACCATGCCGAAGCCGGGGGGCGGGCGCGAGCGGTCGAACACGCCGACGTTGTCGAGCCCGAGGAAGCCGCCCTGGAACACGTTGCGGCCGCCGGCGTCCTTGCGGTTCACCCACCAGGTGAAGTTGATCAGGAGTTTGTGGAACACGCCCTCGAGGAAGGCGAGGTCGCCCCGGCCGCCGCGGCGGTCGCGGTCGATCTCGAACACCCGGTAGGTCGCCCAGGCGTGGACCGGCGGGTTGGTGTCGGAGAACTCCCATTCGTAGGCCGGGAGCTGGCCGTTGGGGTGCATGTACCATTCGCGCGTCAGCAGCAGGAGCTGCTTCTTGGCGAAGTCCGGGTCGAGCAGCGCCAGCGGCAGGCAGTGGAAGGCGAGGTCCCAGGCGGCGAACCACGGGTACTCCCACTTGTCGGGCATCGAGAGCACGTCGGAGGCGGCGAAGTGGCGCCATTGGGTGTTGCGACCGCCGTCGCGCTCCCGCGGCGGCACCGGCTGGGCCGGATCGCCCTGCAGCCAGCGCCGCACGTCGTAGGCATAGAGCTGCTTCGACCAGATCAGGCCGGCCGACGCCTGCCGGAAGATGGTGCGGGCTTCCGCGTCCGCGATCCCGTCCTGCAGGTCGTCGTAGAAGGCGTCGGCTTCGGCGATGCGCCGTGTGCGGATCGCATCGTCCGCGTCGAGCGGGCGCGCCCGCGTCCCGGCTGACAGCCGCAGGCGTACCCGGCGGGTCTCGCCGGGCTCGAGGCGCAGGGCGTAGTGCAGGCCGAGCTTGGTCCCCGCGTCCCGGCGCACCGCCGAGGCGTCGCCCTCGACGATCGCCGCGTGCAGCCCGTCCTTGAACGGGCCTTCGGCGTCCGGCTGCCCCGCGTGCCGGCGCAGGTTGGTGTCGTTCTCGCAGAACAGCAACGCGGGCCCGCCCTCGAAGGCCAGCCGGTAGCGCCCGAGCCGCGGGTGCTCGCAGGCGACCCCGCCCTCGGGGTGGCGCCCGATCCACGGACGCGGCTGCGCCCCGTCCTCCCGCCAGGACCAGGTGTTGCGGAACCAGAGCTGCGGCACGAGGTGGAGGTCGGCCGCCTCCGGCCCGCGGTTCGTCGCCGTGATCGCGACGTGGACGTCGTCGACGTCCGCCTTGGCGTATTCCACCGTCACGTCGAAGAAGCGCGCCCCCTCGAACAGGCCGGTCTCCTCGATCTCGTATTCGGGAACCTCGCGGCTGCGCTGCAGACCCTCGCGCACGAGGTCCTCGTAGGGGTAGGCGCCTTGCGGATAGCGGTAGAGGAACTTGAGGTAGGCGTGGCTCGGGACCGCGTCGAGGTAGTGGTAGACTTCCTTCACGTCCTCGCCGTGGTTGCCCTGCTCGTTGGTGAGGCCGAACAAGCGCTCCTTCAGGATGCGGTCGCGCCCGTTCCACAAGGCCAGCCCGAGGCAGAGCTGCCCGCGCTCGTCGCAGATGCCGGCCAGGCCGTCCTCGCCCCAGCGATAGGCGCGCGAGCGGGCCTCCTCGTGGGTGAGCGAGCGCCACGCGTTGCCGTCGCGGCTGTAATCCTCGCGCACGGTGCCCCATTGCCGCTCGCTCAGATACGGCCCCCACAGCGACCACGCCCGCTCGCCGCGCGCCTGCTCGGCGATGCGGCGCCGCTCCGCCCAGGCGATCGCCTCGTTCATGCGCGGGTCCCGCGGCCGAGGATCGCCGCGGCGGGGGTGGAGGAGGGCAGGGGAACGGTCATGGCATCCCAAGGGGCCGAAGGGTCGACGCCTCGTGCGATGCATCATCAGCGCCACACCGCGGCGCCGGGGGTATTTCCTCAAGCTGCAGACGTATCGCGCAGGTGAAGCTGCGCTCGTCCCTCCTCTCCTGCAAGAGGAGGGAGCTGGCGCTATGTCCTCGACCGCGTCTCTGATTTCCGCCGACTGTTCTACCGGCTTGCAGCAACGCCCGGGTCCTGATCGGACAAAAACTGCCGTTTCTCTGGGCAGAACCTGCGCGGCAAGCACATCTGACCTGCGGAACCTCGAGCATAGCGTCCGTGTTCAAGGCGCGTCCACGCTCTCGCCTCTGCCCCGCCTGCGCCCTCGCTCGCGGCCGTCACGGATCCACCGATGCTCGTCCAAGCCGGCTTCACCATCGCCTTCAACACCTTCGGCCCGACCCCGATGAACCTGCTGCTCAACGTGCGGCCGGAGCGCCGGGTCGACCTCGTGACGCCGGAGGTCATCGCGTTCGATCCGCCGGTGCTGGCGACGCAGCACGTCGACGCCTTCGGCAACGTCTGCACCCGCATCGTCGCCCCGGGCGGCCGGATCACGATGTCGGCCGACTTCACGATCCGCGATTCCGGCGAGCCGGACGCGTATGAGCCGGAGGCCCGCCAGCACCCGGTGCAGGACTTGCCCGACGACGTTCTGCCGTTCCTCCTCGGCTCGCGCTACTGCGACACCGACAAGCTCTCGGCCACCGCGTGGTCGCTGTTCGGCGCGACGCCGGAGGGTTGGGCATGGGTGCAGGCGATCGTCGACTTCGTGCACAATCACTTGCAGTTCGACTATCAGCGGGCCGACAACACCCGCACCGCGCATGACGGCTACGTCCAGGGCGTCGGCGTCTGCCGCGACTTCGCCCACCTGGCGATCGCGCTCTGCCGCTGCATGAACATCCCGGCCCGCTACGCCACCGGCTACCTCGGCGACATCGGCGTGCCGAAGGACCCGGCGCCGATGGATTTCTCGGCCTGGTTCGAGGTCTACCTCGGAGACCGCTGGTACACGTTCGACGCCCGCCACAACACGCCGCGGATCGCCCGCATCGTCATGGCCCGCGGGCGCGACGCGACGGACTGCGCTCTCACCACCAGCTTCGGCACCGCCTACCTGATGCGCTTCGACGTGCACACCGACGAGGTCGCGACGAACGACGGGACGATGGCCGAGGCAGCCTGAGGCTTCGCCGCGAACGCAAGGCCGACCGGAACCGCCCTAGCCGGCCTGTCGCGCGACGAGGCGGTCGAGGAAGTTGCCGATCTCGCGACGGCGTTGACGCGGCTCCAGGACGTCGGCGCCGAGGCCGTGTCGCCAAGCGAGCGACGCGTCCGCGGCGGCGTGCAGCGCCTCGATCTCGGCGGCGTAGTCCGAGACCGCGCCTGCGTCGGGCGCGAGGCCGGCCTCGACCACGGCCTCGGCGCAGACCCGCAGCATCGCGGCAAGCTCGTCGAGGTCGAGTTCCGGGTGATACTGCGTGCCCCAGAACACGCCGTCCCCGTGGGGGATCTCGATCGTCTGCACGTCGAGGAGCGCGTTCGCGGCGAGAACCCGCGCGCCGGGCGGGGGCACGATCACCGCGTCGGAATGGATCGCCGGCGCGTCCCATGCCGCCCCGCGGCCCGACAGCAGCGGGTGGTCGCGGCCCTCGGCCGTCGCGGCGATGCGGCGGGCGAAGCCGTATTCGGGGCCGCGCGGGTTGGGGCCGGCGTCGCCCCCGGTGACGACCGCCGCGAGCTGGACGCCCCAGCACGAGCCGAACACCGGCAGGCCGGCCTCCAGCGCCGCCTGCATCAGGTCGCGCTGGCGCATCACCTCCGGGCTGCGCTCGGCGACCTTCAGGGTCGATCCGGTGAAGATCACGCCGTCGTAGGTGGCGAGCCCCGCGCCCTCGGGCAGGCCGGCGTCGGCGTCGGCCGGGCTGACGAGGCGGCACTGCGCCTCGGGGTGGTAGGCGTGGACGACGTCGGCGTAGGATTCGGCCGAGGTGCGTCCGGTGGCCGTGACGTGCTGCGCGCGGTCTTCGCGCCCATTGCCGTCCGCGATGAGCAGTCGAAGCATGGTGTCCTGAAAAGTCGTCGGCGAGCGGATCTTGGGAACGCCCGGCAGAGCCGGATGATACTGCGACATAGGCGCAAAGCGACGGTGTCAGGATGATCCGAATTGTCGCGACCGGCGCCTTGGCGGGCTGCGGACCGAGGGGACCTATCGGCGCGCCCCGCGTTGAGGCAAAGGCAGGTGCCGTCGGGGCGAGGTCGTTCGTGTCGGGCGAGGCGCCGCGCCATAGGGCACCTCGCACGGTGCGCCGGCCCGTCGCCGGCACGCCTTCCATCGCAGGTGACTGCATCTCTCGCAGGCGGCTGCTTCTTCCGCAGGTGACTGCACCACATCCGTGATGGCGAAGCCGATGGATCAACCAACCCGCGTCGCCTCCTTCTCCCGCGAGACCCTCTCGACCGGGGTGGCGGGACTGGACGACGTCCTCGCCGGCGGCCTGACGAAGGGGCGCCTCTACCTGCTCGAAGGCACGCCCGGCACCGGCAAGACCACGCTCGCCCTGCAGTTCCTGCTCGATGGCGTCGCCCGCGGCGAGACCTGCCTCTACGTCACCCTGTCGGAGAGCGCGGACGAGCTGCGTTCTTCGGCGGCCTCGCACGGCTGGTCGCTCGACGGAGTCGAGCTCTACGAACTGGTCAACGAGCTCGGCCTCGATCCGGAGAGCGAGCAGTCGGTGCTGCACCCCTCCGAGGTCGAACTCGGCGAGACCGTCCGCGAGGTGATGGAGCGGGTGGACGCGGCAAAGCCCGACCGGGTGGTGTTCGACAGCCTGTCCGAGCTGCGGCTGCTCGCGCAGAACCCGCTGCGCTATCGCCGCCAGATCCTGGCGCTGAAGCAGCTCTTCGCGGCACGCGGCTGCACGGTGTTCCTGCTCGACGACGGCACCGCCGACGTGCAGCTCCACAGCATCGCCCACGGCGTCTTCCTGCTGGAACACAACCAGCGCAACTTCGGCGCGGGCCGCCGCCGCCTCCTCGTCCTGAAGATGCGCGGCGTGAAGAGCCGCGGCGGCTACCACGACTTCATCCTCGAGACCGGCGGGATCGCGCTGTTCCCGACCCTGGTCGCCGCCGAGCACGGCGTCGACTTCGCGCCGGTCACCCGCTCCACCGGCGCGCCCGGCCTCGACCTGCTGCTCGGCGGCGGCCTCGTGCGCGGCACCAACACCCTGCTGCTCGGGCCGTCCGGCGCCGGCAAGACCACGACGGCGGTCCGCTGCATGCTGGCGGCGCTGGAGCGGGGCGAGCGGGCCACCTACTTCCTGTTCGACGAGGGACGCGCGACGCTGCTGGCGCGCTCCGCCCTGCTTGGGATGGACCTGCAGCCGCATCTCGATGCGGGCACCCTCACCATCGCCCAGGTCGACCCCGCCGAGCTGGCGCCGGGCGAGTTCGCCTGCCGCGTCCGCGAGGCGGTCGAGCGACGCGGCGCGACCTTCGTCGCCCTCGACAGCCTCAACGCCTACATCCACGCGATGCCGGGCGAGCAGTTCCTGATCCTGCAGATGCACGAACTCCTGACCTACCTGAACCAGGTGGGCGTCACGACGCTGCTGGTGCTCGGGCAGCACGGCGTCATCGGCGACGTGCGCTCCGACCTCGACCTGAGCTACCTCAGCGACGGCATCCTGCTGTTCCGCTACTTCGAGGCCAAGGGCGAGGTCCGCACCGCGCTCTCGACGGTGAAGAGCCGGGTCAACGCCCACGAGCGCACCATCCGCGAGCTGCGGTTCTCCCGCGGCGGGATCCAGGTCGGGGAGGCGCTGACCGACTTCGAGGGGGTGCTGTCGGGGTTGCCGGCCTATGGCGGCAAGGTCGCGATGCTGCGCAGCGAACCGGCGGAATGACCGAGCCCGACCTCGACGAGACCCGCGTCCTCATCCTGGCGCCGCGCGGGCGCGACGCCGCGGCGATGGAGCGGTTGCTGGCCAAGTCCGGCACCCGCGTCGCCGTCTGCCCCGACGCGGCCGCGTGGCTCGCCGCCCTCGCGGGCCGGGCGGGCTCGGCGATCGTCACCGAGGAAGCCCTGCTCGACGTCGACCCCGACGCGCTCGGGACCTGGATCGAGCGCCAGCCGCCCTGGTCGGACTTCCCCTTCATCATGCTGGCGACGCGCCAGGCCGGGCGCCGCCCCGCGGAGGGCGCGGCCATGGTGGAGCGCCTGGGCAACGTCGTGCTGCTCGAGCGCCCGATCAACGCCGAGACCCTGGTCAGCGCGGTCGCCTCGGCCCTGCGGGTGCGGCGGCGCCAATACCAGGCGCGCGAACACATCCGCGAGCGGGAGCGGGCCGAGGAGCGCCTGCGGATCGCCAACGAGACCCTGGAGCGGCGGGTCGCCGAGCGCACCGGCGAGGTCGAGGCCGCCCGCGAAACCTTGGCCTTCGCCCTCGATTCCGCCGGGATGGGGACGTGGGACCTCGATCTCCTCACCGACACCGCGCGTCGGTCGGACCGCCACGACGCGATCTTCGGCTACGCCACGCCGCTGCCGCATTGGGGCCGGCAGACCTTCCTCGCCCACATCCACCCGGAGGATCGCGAGGCGGCGGAAGCGGCCTTCGCGCAGGCGGCGCGGGCCGGGACGCTCGATCTCGAATGCCGGATCGTGCGCCCCGACGGAACCGTGCGCTGGGTCGCGGCCAAGGGCCGGGCCGAGTACCGCGCCGACGGCATCCCCGTCCGCATGGCCGGAATCGTCCTCGACCGCTCCGACCAGCGCAACACCGAGGAGGCCCTGCGCCAGGCGCAGAAGATGGAGGCGATCGGCCAGCTCACCGGCGGCGTCGCGCACGACTTCAACAACCTGCTGACGGTCATCGTCGGCGGCCTCGACATGGTGCTGCGCCAGCCCGACAACGTCGAGCGGGTCAAGCGCCTGGCCGACGCCGCGATGACGGCGGCCCGGCGCGGCGAGCAGCTGACGCAGCAGCTCCTCGCCTTCTCCCGGCGCCAGATGCTGCGGCCGCAGACCCTCAACCCGAACCGCCTGCTCATCGACTTCCGGCCGCTCGCCGAGCGCGCCGCCGGGGGCGCGATCGAACTGGCCTTCGACCTCGACCCGGCCCTCGACCCGATCCGCATCGACCCGGCCCAGTTCGAGGCCGCCATCCTCAACCTCGTCGTCAACGCCCGCGACGCGATGGAGGCGGACGCCGGTCACGCCCGGATCGAGATCCGCAGCCGCAACCTCCGCCTCGACACCGCGGCGGTGGCCGACAAGGGCGTGCCGCCGGGCGCCTACGTCGAGATCGCGGTGTCCGACACCGGCAGCGGCATCGCGCCGGAGCTTTTGGCGCGGGTGTTCGAGCCGTTCTTCACCACCAAGGAGGTCGGCAAGGGCACCGGCCTCGGCCTGAGCCAGGTCTACGGCTTCACCCGCAGCGCCAAGGGCTTCGTCGCCATCGACTCCGAGGTGGAGCGCGGCACCACCTTCCGGCTGCGCTTCCCGCGCTCGACCGACCCCGCCGGCGAGGAGGCGGAGACGGGCGAACGCGGCGTGCTGCCGCTGCGCCGCGCCGGCGAAGGCGAGACCGTGCTGCTCGTCGAGGACGACGAGCAGGTCCTCACCATGGCCGTCGAGAGCCTTGAGGAACTGCGCTACAAGGTCGTCGTGGCGCGGAACGCTGCGGAGGCGCTGGCCCATCTCCGGGACGTCCAGCGCATCGACATCCTGTTCTCCGACGTGATGATGCCCGGCGGCATGAACGGCTCGCAGCTCGCGGTAGAGGCGCAGCGCCTGCGACCCGGCCTCAAGGTGCTGCTCACCTCCGGCTACGTCGCCGACCTCGACGAGGGCCAAGTCATCGGCCGCGGCGAGCTGCCGGTGCTCAACAAGCCCTACCGCCGCGACGAGCTCGCTCGCTCGCTCCGCCTCGTCCTCGGCGGCGGCGAGGCCTGAGCGGGGCGCGCGGGGTTCCGAAGCCTGGCCCGAACCGCCGATCCATCGAACCGGGAGCTTTGCGGCCGTGCACTGGGTCCACCTGATGATCGCGATCGTCGCCGAGGTCGTCGGCACCAGCGCGCTCAAGGCGTCGGACGGGTTCTCCCGGCCGGTGCCGCTGCTGATCACGGTCGCCGGCTACGCGGTGGCGTTCTTCTTCCTCGCGCTCACCCTGCGGACGATCCCGATGGGCGTGGCCTACGCGGTCTGGTCGGGCGTCGGCATCGTGCTGATCTCCCTCGTCGGCTGGCTGGTGTTCCGGCAGAGCCTCGACGCCCCGGCCCTGCTCGGCCTCGGCCTGATCGTCGCCGGCGTCGTGGTGATCAACGGCTTCTCGAACGCCGTCGGGCGCTGACGCGCCGGCCCTGCCCTGTGGGCCGTCCCGCACGGTTGACACGCCGCCACCCCCTCACCATAAGAGCCCCGCGCGGCCCGATGGGCCGCCCTTTGGGGGAATGTCCCGAGCGGCAAAGGGGGCGGACTGTAAATCCGCTGCGTAAGCTTCGTAGGTTCGAGTCCTACTTCCCCCACCACGTCCTTTCCCTTGCGATGTCCGATCCCTTGCGATGGCCGACGCCGTCGCCTCTCCCGAGGCTGCGGACTCGCGATGGCGCGTGCGCCGATCAGGCCTTTCGCGTCCGCGCGCCGAAGATCGACGTGCCGACCCGGACATGGGTCGCGCCCATCTGGATCGCGGCGCCGTAGTCGGCGCTCATGCCCATCGACAGGATCGGCAGGTTGTGCCGGCGGGCGAGCGCGGCGAGCAGGCCGAAATGGGCCGAGGGCGGGTCCTCGACCGGCGGAACGCACATCAGGCCCTGGATCGCCAGCCCGTGGGTGCCGACGCACTCGGCGAGCAGCACGTCGAGGTCGGCGGGCGACACGCCGCCCTTCTGCGGCTCGTCCCCGGTGTTGACCTGGATGAGCAGCTTGGGCGTGCGCCCGGTCCGCGCGATCTCCTTGGCCAGCGCAGCGGCGAGCGACAGCCGGTCGAGCGAGTGGATCACGTCGAAGAGTTCCACCGCCTCGCGCGCCTTGTTCGACTGCAGCGGCCCGACGAGATGGAGTTCCACGTCCGGGTATCGTGCCTTGAGCGCCGGCCACTTGGCCTTCGACTCCTGCACGTAGTTCTCGCCGAACAGGCGCTGGCCGGCCTCCAGCGCCGGCACGATACCCTCCGCCGGCACGGTCTTGGAGACGGCGATCAGACGGATCCCGGCCGGATCGCGCTCGCAATCCTCGGCCGCGCGGGCGATCCCGGTCCGCACCTCGGCGAGGCCTGCGGCGACGTCCGCCTCGCCGACGGGCGGCTTGTCCGGGATCGGCGGCGTATCGATCGGTGTGTCGGTCATCGGGGTCCTTCCGGGGGCGTCCGGCGGTCGCTGCGTGAGAGGTGGTCCACGCCGCCGCGCTGTCCAGCGGCACGGCATCGACATAGGCGATCTGGCGCCTCAATGCCGGGATCGTGCCCGCGGTGCAAAGCTCTCGCCCGCTCGACGCGGTCGGCCGAGCAGGTAGATCCGTTGGCCGAGCCCGGCGCGAATGTGCTAACGCCGCCGCTTCCCCGGCCCGCCCCGCCTGATCCCGGTTCCCGACGACGCCATGACGAACCCGCCCAGCCACCAGACCCTCGAGCGCTACAACGCCAAGGATTCCGAGCCGCGCTGGCAGGAGGCCTGGGCGCAGGCGCGCCTGTTCGAGGCCGACAACGCCGACGCCCGCCCGAAATACTACGTGCTGGAGATGTTCCCCTATCCGTCGGGGCGCATCCACATGGGCCACGTGCGCAACTACGCGATGGGCGACGTGGTGGCGCGCTACAAGCGGGCCAAGGGGTTCGCGGTGCTGCACCCGATGGGCTGGGACGCCTTCGGGCTGCCGGCGGAGAACGCGGCGATCGAGCGCAAGACCAACCCGCGCGACTGGACCTACGCCAACATCGCGACGATGCGCGGGCAGCTGCAATCCATGGGGCTGTCGCTCGACTGGAGCCGGGAGGTCGCGACCTGCGATCCGGACTACTACAAGCACCAGCAGCGCATGTTCCTCGACTTCCTCGGCAAGGGGCTGGTCACGCGCCGCACCGCCAAGGTGAACTGGGACCCGGTCGACCACACCGTGCTCGCCAACGAGCAGGTGATCGATGGGCGCGGCTGGCGCTCCGGCGCGCTCGTCGAGCAGCGCGAGCTGACGCAATGGTTCTTCAAGATCACCGACTTCGCGCAGGACCTCTACGACGCGCTGGACGGGCTCGAGCGCTGGCCGGAGAAGGTCCGGCTGATGCAGAAGAACTGGATCGGCCGCTCGCAGGGGCTGCAGGTCCGGTTCGCGTTGTCGCCGGACGCCGAGACGGCCCTCGCGGAACGCGCGGCCGACGCGACCATCCGTGAGGTCGAGGTCTACACGACCCGGCCCGACACCTTGTTCGGCGCCAAGTTCCTGGCCATCGCCGCCGACCATCCCCTGGCGGCCGCCCTGGCCCCCGGCGACGCCAAGCTGCAGGACTTCATCGCCGAGTGCCGCCGCATGGGCACGGCCCAGGCGGCGATCGATACCGCGGAGAAGCTCGGCTACGACACCGGGCTCACCGTGCGCCATCCCCTGGACCCGTCCTGGACGCTGCCGGTCTACGTCGCGAACTTCGTGCTGATGGAGTACGGCACCGGGGCGGTGTTCGGCTGCCCGGCGCACGACCAGCGCGACCTCGATTTCGCGAACAAGTACGGCCTCGGCAACACCCCCGTGGTCTGCCCCGAGGGCCAGGACCCGGCCACGTTCGTGATCACCGACACCGCCTTCGACGGCGACGGGCGGATGATCAACTCGCGCGACCTCGACGGCCTGACCACGGACGAAGCCTTCGAAGCGGTGGCGAGTCGCCTCGAAGGCGAGGTGCTGTCCGGCGCGCCGGTCGCAGCGCGAAAGGTGCAGTTCCGCCTGCGCGACTGGGGCGTCTCGCGCCAGCGCTACTGGGGCTGCCCGATCCCGATCATCCATTGCGAGGCCTGCGGCCCGGTGCCGGTGCCGGTGGCGGACCTGCCGGTGAAGCTGCCCGAGGCGGTCTCGTTCGACCAGCCCGGCAACCCACTGGAGCGCGACCACGCTTGGCGCACCGTGCCGTGCCCGTCCTGCGGCGCGGCGGCGCGGCGTGAGACCGACACGATGGACACCTTCGTCGACTCGTCCTGGTACTACGCCCGCTTCACGGCGCCCTGGCTCGCCGACCGGCCGACCGACCCGGCGGCGGTCAACCGCTGGCTTGCCGTCGATCAATATATCGGCGGCATCGAGCACGCGATCCTGCACCTGCTCTACGCGCGCTTCTTTATGCGCGCGATGCAGGCGACCGGCTGGTCCGGCGTCTCCGAGCCGTTCGCCGGGCTGTTCACGCAAGGGATGGTCGTCCACGAGACCTACAAGGACGAGGCCGGCGCCTGGGTGCCGCCGGCCGACGTGCGCCTGACGACGGAGGCCGGCGAGCGCCGCGGGTTCCACGTGAAAACCTCCGGCCCGATCGCGATCGGGCCGATCGAGAAGATGTCGAAGTCCAAGAAGAACGTCGTCGATCCCGACGACATCATCGCCTCCTTCGGCGCCGACACCGCACGCTGGTTCATGCTCTCGGATTCACCCCCTGAGCGCGACGTGATCTGGACGGAGGAGGGCGTGCAGGGCGCCGCCCGCTTCGTGCAGCGGGTGTGGCGGCTGGTGAACGCCGCCGTCGCGGCCTCGGGCTCCGGCGACGGCGACCTCGCCCTGCGCAAGGCCGCGCACAAAGCGCTCGCCGCCTTCGGCGAGGACGTGGAGCGCCTGCGCTTCAACCGCTGCGTCGCCCACGTCTACACCCTGGCCAACGCCCTCGAGGAGGCGTTCCGTGGTGGCGCCTCGGCGGCCGCCGGCCGCGAGGCCGCCGGCATCTTGGTCCAGCTCATCGCGCCGATGATGCCGCACCTGGCGGAGAGCTGCTGGGCGGTGCTCGGCCGCGACGGGCTCGTGGCGCAGGCGCCGTGGCCGGATTTCGACCCGGCGCTCCTGGTCGAGGATGCGGTGACCCTGCCGGTCCAGGTCAACGGCAAGAAGCGCGGCGACGTCACCGTTCCGCGCGACGCGGACGCCGCCGCCGTCGAGGCCTTGGTGCTCGCCGACGAGACGGTCCAGCGGGCGCTGGAAGGCCGGACGCCCCGCAAGGTCATCGTCGTGCCGGGGCGGATCGTGAACTTGGTGGTGTGAGGTGGAGCCGACTTCCCCTCTCCCGCACGCGGGGAGAGGCCTGGCTGCACCGCGTCGTGCAGCCAGGTAGCGCAGGCGGAGCCGAAGCGACGGTGAGGGGGAGCTTCCGGAGGAGCCTCGTCCGGCCAAGCTCCTCACCTTCGGCTGCCGCCTTGCTTTGCCGACGACGAGGTCGGCAAAGCCCTCTCCCCGCATGCGGGGAGAGGGGATGCTCTCAAAGCGGAGCGGGTGGCCGCCCCTTCAGGCGGCCAGCGCCCGGCTCACCGTGGCGCGCAGGTCCGCCAGCGAGAACGGTTTGGTCAGCACGTCGGTGACGATGGCGTCGAGCCCGCGGGCGCGTTCGCGCTGGTCGGCGAAGCCCGTCATCAGGAGGATGGTCAAGTCCGGAAAGTCGCGCTTGGCCGCGAGCGCCAGCGCGATGCCGTCCATCAGCGGCATCCGGATGTCGGTCAGCATCAGGTCGAAGGCGCCGTCGGATTCGTTCAGCCGGTCGAGGCCGTCGCTGCCGTCGATCGCCGTGACCACGGCATGGCCGTCGATCTCGAGGCCCCGTTTGAGAAAGCCGCGGACCGTCTCTTCGTCATCCACCAGAAGGATGCGCGCCATGTCGCCTGTATTCGATCCGTCGAAGAAGGGCCGTGCAGCCCGGTCATGCCTGGAGAACGTCTAAACAAGGGCCGCCCTGTCAAGACATTTCGGCGCACGATGTAGTGCGCCGCATGCGGGTTGCGAAAATGCCGCGCGTCGGATCGCGGCTCAGGCGCCGCCGAACAGGTCCGGATCGGGGCTGTCGTAGTCGACCACGCCGACGAACGGCAGCTGCCGGAAGGCGTGCGCGGCATCCATGCCGTAGCCGACGACGAAGGCGTCCGGGCAGGTGAAGCCGACGAAGTCCGCGTCGATCTGCACCGCGCGCTTGCCCGGCTTTTCGAGCAGCACCGCGGTGAGGACGCGGGACGCGCCGCGGGCCATCAGCAGGTCCTTGGCGAACACCACCGTGCGGCCCGATTCGAGGATGTCGTCGACGAGCAGCACGTCGCGGCCGCGCACCTCGCTCTGCACGTCGCGCAGGATCTCGACCTGGCCGGAGGAGACCGTGCCGGTGCGATAGCTCGACAGGTGGACGAACTCGACCTGCGGCGACAGCCCGACCCGGTGCAGGGCGCGCAGCAGGTCGGCGGCGAACATGAAGCTGCCCTTGAGCACCGCCACCACCAGCAGGTTCTGCGGGGCGGCGGCCTTGATCTCGCGCGCCAACGCCTCGTTGCGCGTCGCGATGGTGGCTTCGTCGAAGAGGACGCGGACGCGTCGGGAGGGCGTGGTGGTCATGCGCCCTTCATAGCCCATTCCCGCGCGCGCGGACCACGGCCCCGTGCTCTAAAAATGCGTCAGGGCGTGGCGGAATCCGTCTTCACATCACCCTTCACATCCATCTTCACATCACCTTTCATCTCCACCTTCACGTCTTCCGCCTTGACCGCATCCGCGAAGCGGACCTCGACCCCGCGTCCCTGCTCGGGCGGATCGGGGAAGCGGGCTGCGAACCGCGCGGTCTCGCCCTGCGCCAGGCGGCTGCGCGGCGGGGCGATGGTGTAGGTCTTCACGACCCGCTCGGCGGCGTCGCGCACCAGGACGCTGATCGGCGGCACCGGCATCCCGTTCCGGGCGGTGCCGACGAGGTCGCCCTCGACCACCAATTCGCCCGGCCGCTCGCCGCCGGCCTGGTTCCGTAGGGCGGTGGCGTCTCGGATCTCGATGCCGCGCAGGTTCACCGGCAGGCCGATGCGCGCGAACAGCCCAGCCGCCTGCGGCAGCGCCTGCACCACCTGCACGCGGGCGAGGCAGGCGAGGGGGATCGCGGCCAGCACCACGAGGCCTGCGGCGAGCGCCGGCGACAGCGCGGCGACGCCGCCCTTGCCCGCTCCCTTGCCCGCGCCTTTGCCGAGCGGCTTGTAGCCGGGCTTGGGCTTTCCCGCCTTCGCGCGGCGCGGGGCGTCGGGCACGTTGTCGATCGTCTCAGGGGTCGCCGCCTCGCGCACCGCGGCCGAGGCCTCGGCCCAGGCCTCCGCGGAGACCGCTTCGTCGGCGGCGGCGCTCGCCGCCTGCAACTCGGCCTCGTGGGCGGCGACGACCTCCGCCGGCGACACGAACCACGTCTCGCGGCAGGCGGCGCAGCGCACCGAGCGCCCTTCGGTGCCGACGCGGGCCGTGTCGATCCGGTACTCGCTGGCGCAGGTCGGGCAGACGATCAGCATACGCGGCACGCTCGGTGACGGGCGCCGCCGCGCGGGACCTGCGGCGAAAACCCTTGGGCGATCCTCGGCGGTTAGGGTTAAGCTCCGGTGAAACTGCTGAGAACCGGCTTGAAATGGCCATGCGCGGCGGTCATCCCGTCGTGGACGGGATGGAACGGGAGCGGGCGGGCCCTTGCGCGAAACGGCGACGACGAAAAGCCTGCTCTCCGGCGCGGAAGGGCCGGTGGTCCAGTTCGAGAACGTCGGCATGCGCTACGGCCTCGGGCCGGAGGTGCTGTCCGACGTGAGCTTCCGCATCCAGCCGCACTCGTTCCAGTTCCTCACCGGGCCGTCGGGCGCCGGCAAGACGACGCTGCTGCGGCTGATCCTGCTCTCGGTGCGCCCGACCCGCGGGCTGGTCTCGGTGTTCGGCAACGAGGTCAGCGGCATCTCCAGCGCGTCGCTCACCGGGCTGCGGCGCCGGATGGGCGTGGTGTTCCAGGATTTCCGCCTGCTCGACCACCTCACCACCTACGAGAACGTCGCGCTGCCGCTCCGCGTCCAGGGCCGGGCCGAGACCAGCTACCGGGCCGAGGTGGTCGAGCTGCTGCGCTGGGTGGGCCTCGGCGAGCGCATGCACGTGCTGCCGCCGCTGCTTTCTGGCGGCGAGAAGCAGCGCGCGGCCATCGCCCGCGCGCTGATCGCCCGCCCCGACCTGCTGCTCGCCGACGAGCCCACCGGCAACGTCGACCCGAGCCTCGGCCGCCGCCTGCTGCGGCTCTTCCTCGAACTGAACAAGCTCGGCACCTCGGTGATCATCGCCACCCACGATTTCGGGATCATGGATTCGGTCGATGCGCGCCGGATGGTGATCGGGGACGGCCGCCTGCGGATCGAAGGCTGATGGACGCAACCCGCGAACGCACCCAGGCCGCCGCCCGCAAGCCCGTCGATCGGCCAGCGGCCGAGCCGGCGCTTCCCCCGACCCTGCGGCGCAACGCGCCCCTGGTGCCGACCGATTCCGCCGCGAGCCGGTCGCTCGCCGCCGTCATCGCCATCCTCACCTTCCTGGCGGGCCTCTGCGCGGGCGCTGCCGAGATCGTCGCGTCGAGTGCCGGGCAGTGGCAGGGCACGGTGGCGCAGGAGGTGACGATCCAAGTGCGCCCGGCGCCGGGCCGCGACCTCGACGCCGACATCGCGCGGGCCGACGCCATCGCCAAGGCCGAGCCCGGTATCGCCGCGACGCGGGTGTTCTCCAAGATGGAGGCCGAGCGCCTGCTCGAACCCTGGCTCGGCAGCGGCCTCGACCTCTCGGACCTGCCGGTGCCGCGCCTCATCACCCTGAAGCTCGGCGACCAGACGCCCGACCTCAAGCACCTGCGCGCCGGCCTCACCGAGGCGATGCCGGGGGTCGCCAGCCTCGACGACCACGCGCTCTGGCTGCAGCGGCTCTCGACCGCGGCCAACACCTTCGTCGGCATCGGCGTCGGCATCGTCGCGCTGGTCCTGGTCGCCACCGGCCTCGCGGTCGCGTTCGCCACCCGCGGCGCCATGGCGGGCAACCGCGAGGTGGTGGAGGTGCTCCACTTCGTCGGCGCCGACGACGACTTCATCGCCCGCGCCTTCCAGCGGCGGTTCTTCGGCCTCGGGCTTCGCGGCGGCATCATCGGCTCGGCGGCGGCGCTGGCCGCCTTCGCGCTGGCCGGGCTGCTCGCCCGCAACTGGCGCTCGGGGCCGGCCGGCGACGAGGTCGAGGCGCTGTTCGGCGCCTTCCACATCGGCTGGCGCGGCTATGCCAGCGTGATGGCGATCGGCGTCATCGCCTCGCTCGTCACCGCCGTGATCTCCCGGCTGACCGTGCGGCGGTTCCTGGCCTGAGGGCGCGGCCGGGCGACCTGTGCGAACCGCTCCGAAAACCCCCGTGATCGAAAGCGCTTGGCGAACCGTTAACCCTCCGGAAAGGATTCGCCGCCGCAAATGTCGCCTCCGCCCCGCCGCATTCGGCGCTATCCTCAGCGAGCATGACCACGCGTATGGCGCGCGCCTTCGATCCGAGACGGGCCGGCCCGGGTGACGAGCTTGCCGAGCTCACCGGCTGGGTCTGGGATGCCGAGCCGCGCTCGGTGCCCGCGGTGCCCGCGGCGCCGGCCGCGCGGCCCCTCGGCCCGGTGGCGCTGACGATCCTCGGCCTCGGCGGCCTCGCCGCGGTGGCTTTGGTCGCCGGCTTCCTCGCCTTCGTCGCCGCCCTGGACCGCAGCGAGCGGGTGCCGCAGGGCCGCGCCGACGGCATCGTCGCGCTCACCGGCGGCGCCCAGCGCATCGGCGACGCGATCGACCTGCTGGCCGGCGGCTACGGCCGGCGCCTGCTGATCACCGGCGTCAACGAGCGCACCAGCCGCGACGAGATCGCCCGGCTCAACCCGACGCAGCGCCACTGGATCGATTGCTGCGTCGATCTCGACTACCGGGCGCGCAACACCATCGGCAACGCCATCGAGACCCGGCGCTGGATGCGCCACAACCGCTTCAGCACCGTCGCGGTGGTGACTTCGAACTACCACATGCCGCGGACGCTGATCGAGCTCGACCACGCCCTGCAGGGGGGCGACCGGATCGTGCCCCATCCGGTGATCGCCGAAGGGTTCGACGGCGCCGACTGGTGGCACAGCCCCTCGGCCACGAAACTGCTGGCGTCGGAATACCTGAAGTTCCTGGTGGCCTGGGTCCGCACCCGGTTCGAGACCGATCCGGAGAGCTCCCGCGTCGCGATCCTGATCGGCCGCGGCAAGCCTGTGAAGGCACCGGTACGGATGGTCGCAGAGCCGCTGCTGCGCGACCTGCGCTAGACGCCCCTTTGTCTTCCGAACACGAATCAGCCCCGGGCGCCGGGGCGCCGCGGGGCTGAAGATCGTGGGCCGCCGCCGGGGCGACGGACCCTAAGCGAGACCGCTTAAAGCGGCCGGGCGGGGTAGGTGCGGACGCCGGGGCGGCCGCCTGCGTTCGGCGGCAGGCCGTTCGTCGGCGTCGGGCCGGCCGGGTCCGATGCGGTCAGCGCCGGGCCGCTCCAGCCCTCGGAGCGCCAACTGTTCGAGCGCTCGCCGACGTCGACCGAGCCGTGCTCCTCGAGGATGTCCATCACCGTGTTGGCGTGGGCCTCGTCCGCCCGCACCGTGACGAGGGTGCCGCCGCGGCGGATGCCCTCGTTATAGGTGTGGGCGTCGGTCTCGCTGATGCCGGCACCCGTCAGGGCTCCGACGAGGCCGCCGGCGGCGGCGCCGATGCCGGCGCCGGTCAGGGTCGCCACGAGCCAGCCTGCGGCGACGACCGGGCCGACGCCGGGAATCGCGAGAAGGCCGAGGCCGGTGAGGAGGCCGGTCGCACCGCCGACGACGGTACCGAGCGAGGCGCCCGTGCCGGCTGCGGTCTCGGCCTTGTGCGCGGTGTCGGCGTGGTCGCCGGTCCCGAGCCGGCCGGCATGCCGGTCGCCTTCGTTGTTGCTGACGACGCTGATGTCGCCGTGCGAGACGCCGGCGGCCTCAAGGCGGGTCACCGCCGTGCTGGCCGCGTCGTAGTCGTCATAGAGGGCGGTGATGGTCTGATGTGCCATGGTCAAATCCTGGATGTCGTCGAAAATCGCGCGGCTGCGCTCGAACCGTCCGGGGACGGCGCTCACTGCGCGGCGACGTTGCCCTTGAAGTCGACGCCGACCTTGACCGGCTTGCCGTTCAGCACGGCTTCGGCGCGCCAGATGCCCTTGTCGTCCTTCTTCAGGCCGCGGACGTCCTTGTAGCCGGCATCCTCCAGGCGCTTGTGCGTCTGGGCTTCGGTGAAGCTGTTGGCGCCTTCCTCCAGCTTCGCGTTCGCGGCCGCGTTGGCGGTGGCCGGCTTGGAGGCGTCGGGGCGGTCGGTGTTCGGCCGCGTCACGGCCTCCTGACCACCGGACTTCTCGCTGGACTTTGCGTCCGGCGCGGGGGTGCCCGTGGTCGTGGTCTGAGCGGAGGCGATGCCGGTCCCGAGCAGGGTCACGAGCGCGATGGCAGTCAGATGGCGTTGCAAGGCGGTTTCCTCTACTGTTACCCCCAATCAATCCCGTCGCAGCCCCAAGCGTTCCGAACTATATTCTTCGAAGACATCTTCGCGCCGACTCGAGAAAGCGTGGCGTTTCGCGAAAAAATACCGTTTTCCTGGGAACGGTTTCGCGATGAGCGCTGAGACGCACCGGAAAGCCGGGCATTCCGTGCCTCGTAAACGCCTCGCCCCATCGGATGAACCGTGGGCTTCCCCTCTCCCCGCATGCGGGGAGAGGCCCGGCCGCACCCCGTCGTGCAGCCGGGAAGCGAAAGGCGAAGCCGAAGCGAGGGTGAGGGGGAGCGAACGGAGGAAGCTCATCCGGATCGGCTCCTCACCGTCGGCTGCCGCCTCGCTCGGCCGACGACGAGGTCGGCCAAGCCCTCTCCCCGCAAGCGGGGCGAGGGGGGCGCACGCGGCAAGCCGTCGGGAACGAAGGTGGGCGGCAGCCCGGCCGGCGGGTCAGCCCCGGCAGCGCGTCTTGATCGCGGCCGAGAATTCCTTCTCGGAGTCCTGCACCTGGCTCAGGCGCGCGCCGCGCTCGCCGCCGGAGAGGCAGCGGCCGTAGACGCCGGCGACGCGGCGCATGGTGTCGACGTGGCGGCGCCAGATCCGGCAGCTCTTGGCGTCGTCGCCGTCGGCCTGCTCGAGCTGGTCGATCGCCTGGCGCTGCATCGACTGGGCGACGAGCACGTCACGGGCGCAGGTGCCGTCGGCCGCGCCCTGTTGCGCCCGCGCGGCGTGCGGGACGGCGAGCAGCGTCGCCGCCACGGCGAACGGCAAGACCCGCGGCCGGCTCACGCGACGCCCGGTCATGCGGCCTGCGAGGTCGAGGTGTGGGTGAGCAGCGCGTAGAGGGCGTGCGCGTCGCGCGCCGCGCGGATGCGGTCGAGGATGCCGGGCTCGCGCAGGATGCGCGCCACCTGGGCCAGGGCCTTGAGGTGGTCGGCGCCCGCGCCCTCGGGGGCGAGCAGCAGGAAGGCGAAGTCCACCGGGCGGCCGTCGAGGGATTCGAAGTCCACCGGCCGGTCGAGGCGGGCGACGAGCCCGAACAGCCGGTCGAGGCCCGGCAGCTTGCCGTGCGGGATCGCGACGCCGTCGCCGATGCCGGTGGAGCCCAAGCGCTCGCGCTGCAGCAGGGTCTCGTAGACGTCGCGGACGTCGAGCGTCGGCAGGCGCCGGACCGCCTGGGCGGCCAGGTCCTGCAGCACCTGCTTCTTGGCCCGGGCGCGGAGCGAGGGCACCACGGAATCCGGATCGAGGAATTCCAGCATCGGCATCGAAGGACCGCCCGCCCGCTCTCGAACCATGGGGGCCACGCCCCCATGAAGAGGGCGCGCACCGCGTTGTCCGCGCGGCCGCGCCCCAAAAACACCAATCCCCGCCCCGAGGGCCGGTTCCGGCGTCCTCGGCTCAGGCCGCCGCGCTCGGCGGGTCGACCCAGCCGATCGCGCCGTCGCTGCGCCGGTATACGACGTTGATGCGGCCGGTGCCAGCATGCACGAAGACGATCACCGGGGCGCCGGTGAGGTCCAGCGCGGTGACCGCCTCGCTCACCGAGTGGCGCTTGAGGGTCTTGGTGCTCTCGGCCACGATCGGCGGGTGGCTCGCGCCGTCGTCGGGCTCGTCCTCGTCCTCGTCGTCCTCGGGCGCGGCGAACACCGCGTAGGCCGCCTCGATCGCGGCGCCGTTCGGCCCCCCGTTCGGTCCTTGGGCGTGCTCCTTGAGCCGGTGCTTGTAGCGGCGCAGGCGCTTCTCCAGCCGGTCTGCGGTCTGCTCGAAGCTGGCGCGCGGGTCGTGCGCGGTGGACGACGCCTCGATGGTGAGCCCGGAGACGAGGTGCAGCACGCAATCGGTGCGGTAGGCCGAGCCGTCGCGCCGGAGCGTGACGTGGCCGGTGCTGCTCTCGTTCATGTGCCCGTCGAGGTATTTTGACAGGGTCGCCGCCATCCGCTCGTCGACACGGCCCCTGAGGGCTTCGCCGAGGTCCAGGCCGTGGCCCGTGACGCGCAATGACCCCATGTATCCTCCGGTGCGGTTGACCCTGGTCTTTCGCCCGCCGACCGCGGCGAGCGGGATTCGGCGGAACGCCGACCCGTCGGCGTGACGGGGGAGGGAGTAGAGAAGCCGGCGCAGGCGAAGTCAACGGACGTGAGAAGCCTTGCCGGTCACGGTCCAACCGCCGGGGCGGGCCTGAAACCGCCCTGCGCGGCAGCGCCGTCATCCTCCAGCGCGGCGGGCGAAGAGCCCGCTCGCGGCGCGTTCACCGCGCCATCATCACCCCCGCCACCATCCCGCCCTGCGCGTAGCGTTCGCGGCGGCGCTCGATCGACGAGGGGATGCGCAGGGATTCGCGGTACTTCGCCACCGTGCGGCGGGCGATGTCGACGCCTTCGTGGCGCAGCTTCTGCACCAGGGCGTCGTCGGAGAGCACGTCGTCCGAGGTCTCGCCGTCGACGAGCTGCTTGATGCGGTGGCGCACGGCCTCCGAGGAGTGGGCGGCGGTGCCGGCGGCCCCGGGGATCGCGGCGGTGAAGAAGTACTTCATCTCCAACGTGCCGCGGCTGGTGCCGATCGCCTTGTTGGAGGTGACGCGCGAGACGGTGGATTCGTGCATGCCGATCGCCTCGGCGACCGTCTTGAGGTTCAGGGGCCGCAGGTGCGTGACGCCGTGGACGAAGAACCCGTCCTGCTGGCGCACGATCTCGGTGGCGACCTTGAGGATGGTGCGCGCCCGCTGCTCCAGGCTCCGGGTGAGCCAGTTCGCGGTCTGCAGCGCCTCGGAAAGGAAGGCCTTGTCGCCCTCTGCCTTCGCGCCGCGGACCACGCGGGCGTAGTAGCTCTGGTTGACCAGGACGCGGGGCAGCGCCTCGCCGTTGAGCTCCACCAGCCAGGAGCCGTCGGGGGCGGCGCGCACGAACACGTCGGGGATCAGCACCTCGACGCCGCTCGAGCCGAAGGCGCGGCCGGGCTTGGGATCGAGCCGGCGGATCTCGCCCAGCATCTCGACGAGGTCCTCGTCGTCGACGCCGCACAGGCGCCGGAGGGCGGAGAAGTCGCGCTTGGCCACGAGGTCGAGGCGCGAGACCAGCGCCTGCATCGCCGGGTCGAACCGGTCCTTCTCCCGCAGCTGCAGCGCCAGGCACTCGGCGAGGTCGCGCGCGGCGACGCCGGCCGGATCGAAGCTCTGGACGAGCTTGAGCACGCCGGCGACCCGGTCGAGGGAGGCGCCGAGGCGCTCGGCCACCGCGTCGATCGATTCCCGGAGGTAGCCGGCCTCGTCCACCGCATCGATCAGGAAGCCGCCGATCAGCCGGTCGGTGGCGTCGCGGGTGGCGAGGTCGAGCTGGCGGCCGAGATGCTCGCGGAGCGACGTCTCGACGGTGAGCGTCGCCTCGAAGTCCGGGGCCTCCGAATCGAAGCTGCCGCCGGTGTTGCCGTAGGGTGCGGGCGTCAGCGAGAGCATGTCGCCGGTGGCCGCCTCGCGGATCGGGCTCGGCGCGTCGTCGGGATAGACGTTGTCGAGGCGGGCGTCGAAGTCGCCGTCGATCTCGCCGCGGCCCGGGTCGACCTCGGCGGCCTTCCACTCCGCCCCGTCCGCGAAGGCCTCGGCGGCGGGTTCCGCGTTCGCGGCCTCGCCCGGGCCGTCGGTCGGCTCGGCCTCGGCGCGCTCCAGGAGCGGGTTGCGCTCCAGCTCGGCGTCGACGTAGGCCGCAAGATCGAGCTGGGAGAGTTGGAGGAGCTTGATCGCTTGCAGAAGCTGCGGTGTCATCACCAGGGACTGGCCCTGGCGCATTTCCAGCCGTTGCAGCAAACTCATCGCGTCGCCTCGGTCCTCTTCGGTGAACAGGCCGCGCCCCGCGTTGCTACGCAATAGGCACGGTTCTTGCTTTAACTTCAGTTAAGCCCTTTAAACCCATCGCGCCCCCGCGTCAAAGCGTGTTGGGTGTGCTGCGCGCTGGTTCGGTGGATGGTGGCGCCAACGCCACAGCCGGCACACGGCACGCTCGCACGGATGTGCTGAGGAACGGTTGCCATACGCAGGCTTCGCCGCGGGCGGTGCTTGCCTGTCCGGGCAGTCCTTGCCTGTCCGGGCGGTCCTTGCCTGCCCGGGCGGGCCGGATCGGCGCATCCCCGCGTCAGTACAATTCGATCAACCAGTCGTTGAGCGGCTGGGTCCGGCCGTCGCCCGGGTCCTTCGCGCGTCGCAGCTGCTCGATCATGCTCCGGAACTGCCCCGGCGGGCGGCCGAAGGTCGAGCGGAAGGCGCGGTTGAGGTGCTGCTCGCTGGAGAAGCCGTGCGCGTGGGCGATCGCCGCCAGCGGGTGCGCCCCGCCGCGGCGGCGCAGCACGTTGCGGATCCGTTCGAGGCGCCGCAGCTGGATGAAGCGCGCGACGCCGCCGTCCGCGGCGAAGCACCGGTACAGCACGGTGCGCGAGATCCCGACGCCGCCGGCGATCGCGTCGGCGTCGAGGCCGTGGTCCGACAGGTGCGCCTCGATGAACGCCTCGACCTTCCGGCGGCGTCCGCCGTCGGGCTGCCCCAACGCGGCGACGGCCTCGGCACCCGGCGGCGTCCCCTTGAGGGCCGCGGCCAGGAGCATGCCGAGCACGGGGCCGAACTGGTCCGACGTGTCCGGGGTCAGCGCCTCGACGCGGTGTGTGAAGGAGATCATCAGGTCGGCGATCACGCCGGCCACCCGCTGCGACAGCACCGTGCCGTGGAAGGCCCGCGGGTCCGGGATCAGCGTCCCGATCTGGTCGCGGGCCACCGCCACGGTGATCGTGTGCGTGTCGTCGCACCGGTTCCGCTGCGGCGCGCTGGTGTCGATGACCAGGATCTCGCCCGGGCGCAGGCGGCGCTCCTCGCCCTCCGCGCCGGCGACCAGGCTGCCGGAGAGCAGCAGGTGGAGCGTGAGGTGGTCGAAGCCGTCGCGGCGGACGCGGGCGACGTCGCGGTCGTGGCCGACGCCGGCGAGCCGGCGCTCGAACACCAGCATGCGGTTGAAGCGGTAGGCCCGCACCTCGGCGTGGAACGCCCCGTCCGTGCGCGTCACGTCGGCGCCGGTCGCGTAGAGGGCGTGATACGCGTCGAACCCGACGGCCGGGCGCAGGGCCTTGCTGGAGAAGGAGAGCAAGGGCAGCGACACGTTCTTCGACCCCTGCTGGCGCGGACCGCGATCGGCCTCGGCCCGCGATAACCCTAACCTATGTCAATCACCTAAAGGATTCGACAAGACTAGGGCGAGGTCTGCAACGCATGGTCGTGCGGTCGGCCGCCGTCTTCCCTGGGTGGGACCACTTATAGGCGCCTCGAACAGCTCGCGGTCTACGCAGGCGCGAAGGTCACCGCCCTCGTCGCGCCTTCAGCTGCGCAGGCCCGGTGCCTCCTGACCCGTCCGGGCCACGTACTCGGTGTAGCCGCCACCGTATTGGTGGATGCCGTCAGGGGTGAGTTCGAGCACCCGGTTCGAGAGCGCGGCCAGGAAGTGGCGGTCGTGGCTGACGAACAGCATCGTGCCCTCGTAGCTGGACAGCGCGTCGATCAGCATCGCCTTGGTGCCGATGTCGAGGTGGTTGGTGGGCTCGTCCAACACCAGGAAGTTCGGCGGGTCGAACAGCATCTTGGCCATCACCAGCCGCGCCTTCTCGCCGCCCGACAGCACCCGGCAGCGCTTCTCCACGTCGTCGCCCGAGAAGCCGAAGCAGCCGGCGAGCGCCCGCAAAGACCCCTGGCCGGCCTGCGGGAAAGTGCTTTCCAGGTCCTGGAAGACGGTCAGATCCCCGTCGAGCAGGTCCATGGCGTGCTGGGCGAAGTAGCCGAGCTTGACGCTGCCGCCGACCGCGACCGTGCCGTCGTCGGGCGCGGCCGAGCCGGTGACGAGCTTCAGAAGCGTCGACTTGCCGGCGCCGTTGACGCCCATCACGCACCAGCGCTCGCGCCGGCGGATGCCGAAATCCAGGCCCTCGTAGATCGTGCGGCTGCCGTAGCGCTTGTGCACGCCCTTGAGCATCACGACGTCGTCGCCCGAGCGCGGCGCCGGCTGGAACTCGAACGTCACGGATTGCCGGCGCTTCGGAGGTTCCACCCGCTCGATCTTGTCGAGCTTCTTCACCCGGCTCTGCACCTGGGCGGCGTGGCTCGCCCGCGCCTTGAAGCGCTCGATGAACTTGATCTCCTTGGCCAGCATCGCCTGCTGGCGCTCGAACTGCGCCTGCTGCTGGCTCTCGTTCAGCGCCCGCTGCTGCTCGTAGAAGGCGTAGTCGCCGGAGAACGTCGTGAGGGTGCCGCCGTCGATCTCGATCACCTTGCCGACGATGCGGTTCATGAACTCGCGGTCGTGCGAGGTCATCAGCAGCGCGCCCTCGAAGCCCTTGAGGAAGGATTCGAGCCAGATCAGGCTCTCCAGGTCGAGGTGGTTCGACGGCTCGTCGAGCAGCATCACGTCCGGGTTCATCAGGAGGATGCGGGCCAGCGCCACGCGCATCTTCCAGCCGCCCGACAACTTGCCGACGTCGCCGTCCATCATCTCCTGGCTGAAGCTCAGGCCGGCCAGCACCTCGTAGGCCCGGCCTTCGAGCGCGTAGCCGTCGAGCTCCTCGAAGCGCGCCTGGACCTCGCCGTAGCGGGCGATCAGCGCGTCCATCTCGTCGGCCCGGTCGGGATCGGAGAACGCCGCCTCCAGCGCCTTCATCTCCAGGCCGACCGCGCTCACCGGGCCGGCGCCGTCCATCACCGCCGAGACCACGCTGCAGCCCGACATCTCGCCGACGTCCTGGCTGAAATAGCCGATGGTGACGCCGCGATCGGTGGAGACCTGGCCCTCGTCGGGCTCCTCCTCGCCGGTGATCATCCGGAACAGGGTGGTCTTGCCGGCGCCGTTGGGGCCGACGAGCCCGATCTTCTCGCCCTTCTGCAGGGCGGCCGACGCCTCGATGAAGACGATCTGCCGGCCGTTCTGCTTGCCGATCTTTTCGAGGCGTATCATGCGGTGGAAAGGCCCTGGTGTGGTCCCGCGGGCCTTACGGCATCGGGCGCATCACCGAAAGGGCAGGGCTCATCTCTCGAAGCGGGCTTGCAGGGTGTGGCCGTGCATCCGCGCCGACAGCACCACCTTGGCGCCGGCGGGCAGCGGCGCCTTGAGCGCGCCGACGAGCCGGTTCGGCTCCGCGCCGGCCAGCGCCACCGTCTCGGTCCGGCCCCCGGCCTGGACGAAGGCCTTGCCCGTCACGCCGACGGTCCTGGCCGGGCCGCCGTCGTCGTCGGTGACGAAGAAGGTCAGCGCGGCGTCCGAGGCGACGAACTCGATCGGATGCCCGTCCGCCACCACCACGACGCCGCCGTTCGGGCCGGCGGCGAGGGCCGGGACGGCGAGGGTGAGGAAGAGGGCGGTGGCGAGGATGGGGCGCATGAGGGGCTCCTGGGTTTTACGGGGGGAGGTCTGTCGAAGGTCCTTCGCAAGGCCTCGACATCTTCGCGACGAAGCGCGGGCCCCCTCTCCCGGGCGGGAGAGGGTTGGGGTGAGGGGCGAGAACTGGCCGGAGAGGTCACGCCCCTCATCCCAGCCTTCTCCCCCCGGGAGAAGGAGCCGCGGTGCGTCTCGCGCGATCCGTACCGGAGCCGTCGTCTGACTGCGCAGCGGTCCTAGGGGGGAGGGAGACGTAGCGGAACGACCCGTCAAAACGCCTCGGCCGTCGCAACTCCGGTCGGCGCCTCCGCGCGGGCGGCGGCCCGCAGGCGTTCCAGCGGCTTGCGGCCGAAGGCGAGGAACAGGATCGGCGTCAGCACCGTGTCGAGCAGCGTCGCGCTGATCAGGCCGCCGAAGATCGTCACCGCGACCGGGTGCAGGATCTCCTTGCCCGGCGCGTCGGCGCCGACCAGCAGCGGCGCCAGCGCGATGCCGGCCGCGAGCGCCGTCATCAGCACCGGCGTCAACCGCTCCAGGCTGCCGCGGATCACGAGGTCCGGCCCGAACGGCAGGTCCTCGTGGATCGCGAGGTTGAGCCAATGGCTGATCTTCAGGATGCCGTTGCGCGTGGCGATGCCGGTGAGGGTGATGAAGCCGATCATCGAGGCGACCGAGAGCGGCTGCCCGGCGAGCCACAGGCCGACCACCGAGCCGATCAGCGCCAGCGGGATGCTGCCGAGGATGATCAGGGTCAGCACCGCCGAGCGGTAGCGCCCGTAG
The DNA here is from genome assembly GCF_008040045.1 of Methylobacterium sp. WL8. Classification (NCBI taxonomy): domain Bacteria; kingdom Pseudomonadati; phylum Pseudomonadota; class Alphaproteobacteria; order Hyphomicrobiales; family Methylobacteriaceae; genus Methylobacterium; species Methylobacterium sp. WL8. The sequence goes on from NZ_VRVF01000004.1 coordinate 66,497, forward strand.
AGCAGGGTGAAGACCAGCGCCAGCGAGACGAGCGAGAGCAGGCCGATGGTGCGCGCCGCCTCGCCCTGCGCCTGGAACGAACCTTCGAGGCTCGTGGCGTAGCCCGGCGGCCACCGGGTGGCGTCCACCTGCTCGCGGATGGCGGCGACGACCCGGCCCATGTCGGCGCCCGGCGCGGTGTTGGCCTGGACGACGATCCTGCGCCTGGCGTTCTCGCGCAGGATCTGGTTCGGGCCGTCGGTCTCGCGGATGTCGGCGATCTGGCGCGCGGGCACCCAGCCGGACGGCGTCTCGACCAGGAGGTCGCCGAGCGCCTGGGTCGTGCGCTGGGTGTCGGACAGCCGCATCACCACGTCGAAGCGGCGGACGCCGTCCACCACCCGCGAGACCACCTGGCCGTTCGAGAGCCGGCTCAATTGCTCGACGAGGGCCGCCGGCTGCACGCCGTAGAGGGCGGCCCGGGCGTAGTCGACCCGGACCTCGAGCTGCGGGATCAGCACCTGCTTCTCGACCTGCAGGTCGGCGATGCCGGGGATCGCGGCCAGGCGCTGGCGCAGGTCTCCGGCGAGGCTGCGCAGGGTGTCGAGGTTGTCGCCGAAGATCTTCAGGGCGATCTCGGCCCGCACGCCCGAGAGCATGTGGTCGAGCCGGTGCGAGATCGGCTGGCCGACGTTGACGCCGACCGGCAGCAGGGCGAGGCGGGAGCGGATGTCGGCGACGAGGGCGTCCTTGGCCCGGGCGCCGGGCTTCAGGTCCACCTCCAGGTCGGAGGAGTGGACGCCCTCGGCGTGCTCGTCGAGCTCGGCCCGGCCGGTGCGGCGGCCGACGGAGCGCACGTCGGGGATCTCCAGGAGCAGGCGCTCGGCCACCAGCCCCATCCGATTGCTCTCGGGCAGCGAGATGCCGGGGTTGAACGTCATGTTGACGGTGAACGAGCCTTCGTTGAACGGCGGCAGGAAGGCGCGCGGCAGCCACGCCGCCGCGACGCCGGCCGCCGCGACCGCGACCGCGGCCGCGAGCAGGATCGGGCGCCCGCGGGGCAGGGCCACGCGCAGGGTCGCGGCCAGCGCGCGCTTGAGCCGGCGGATCAACCCGCTCTCGTGCTGGTCGAGGCGCTTGAGGCCGGGCAGGAGGTAGTAGGCCATCACCGGCGTCAGGGTGATCGAGACCACGAGGCTCGCCAGGATCGCGACGATGTAGGCTTGGCCGAGCGGGGCGAAGAGCCGGCCCTCGATGCCGGAGAGCGCGAACAGCGGCACGAACACCAGCACGATCACCATCGTCGCGTAGACGATGCCTGAGCGCACCTCCTGCGAGGCGGCGACCACCACCGCGAAGGTCGAGCGCGGGTCGCCCGCCGCGCGGTTCTCCTTGAGCCGGCGAAAGATGTTCTCGACGTCGACGACCGCGTCGTCGACGAGCTCGCCGATGGCGATGGCGAGCCCCCCGAGGGTCATCGTGTTGATCGAGAGGCCGGCGAGGTGGAACGCGATGGCCGTCGCCAGGATCGAGACGGGGATCGCGGTGAGCGAGATCGCCGTGGTCCGCAGGTTCAACAGGAAGGCAAACAGCACGATCGCCACCACCACGATCGCTTCCACCAGCACCTGCTCGACGTTGCGGATCGAGGTCTCGATGAAGTTCGCCTGCCGGAAGATCAGCCGGTCGGCGCGCACGCCCGCCGGCAGGGTCGCGGTGATCTCCGAGAGCGCCGCCTCGATCCGCCCGGTGAGCGCGACGGTGTCGGCGCCGGGCTGCTTCTCCACCGAGATCACCACCGCCGGCGCGCCCATGTAGCCGGCGTCGCCCCGCTTCACCTTGGCGGAGAACGACACCTCCGCCACCTGCCGCAGGTAGACCGGCCGCCCGTCCACGGTGGCGACGACCATGTTGCGCAGGTCGTCGAGGTTCATGGTCCGGCCGAGGTTCCGGATCAGGTATTCGCGGGCGTACTGGTCGGTGAAGCCGCCGCCGGTGTTGGTGCCGAACTGCGCCAACGCGGTCTCGAGCTGCGCCTGCGTCACGCCGAGCGCCCGCAGCGCCGTGGGTTGGGGCGCGACGCGGAACTGGCGCACTTCGCCGCCCATCGGGATCACCTGCGCCACGCCGGGGATCGACAGCAGGCGCGGCCGGATCGTGAAGTCGGCGATCTCGCGCAGGCGCATCGGGTCGACCGTGTCGCCGGTGAGCGCGACCATGACGATCTGCCCCATGATCGAGGAGATCGGACCCATGGTCGGGCTCACCTCCGCCGGCAGCTGCGGCCGCGCCATGGCGAGGCGCTCGGCCACCTGCTGGCGGTTGCGGTAGATGTCGGTGCCCCAGTCGAACTCGACATAGACCACCGACAGGCCGACGCCCGAGACCGAGCGCACGCGGGTGACGCCGGGCAGCCCGTTCATCTGCGTCTCCAGCGGGAAGGTGACGAGCTGCTCGACCTCCTGCGGGGCGAGGCCTTCCGCCTCGCTCATGATCGTGACGGTGGGCCGGTTGAGGTCGGGGAAGACGTCGACCGGCAGGCGCGTGACGGTGAACGCGCCGTAGACGACGAGGATCGCGGCGATGGCGAGCACCGCCAGCCGGTTGCGCAGGGCCTGCGTGACGAGGAACGTGAACATGCCGGCCTCCTCAGCGGATCTGGTTGAGGAGTTCGGAGCCCTGCGTCACGATCCGCTGGCCGGGCTTCAGCCCCGAGACCACCCGCACGCGGGCGGCGTCGAGCGGTTCGACCTGGACCTCGCGCGGCGCGAAGCGCTCCGGCGCGACGTGCTCGTAGACCAGGGTCTGGCCGTTGCCGCCGCGCACCACGCTGAGCCGCGGCAGGGCGAGGCCGGTCTGTTGGGTGTCGGTGGCGGCGAGCACGGTCACGAACTGGCCGGTGCGCAGCTCGGGCGGCGCGTCGCGCACGGCGAACTGGATCGGCACGGCCTGGGCGCGGTCGGCGAGGCCGGCGCCGCGGTAGGCCAGCTCGAGCCGGCGCCCGTCGGCGAGCCGCGCGGTGGCGTCGGCCGTGCTGGCCAGCGCGTCGAAGCTCAGGGCCTCGACCCAGAGCCGGGCCGGGTCGACGATCTTGAACACCATCGCGCCCGGGCTCGCCATCTGGCCGGCGACCGCGTTGGCCTCGGCGACCACCCCCGAGACCGGCGCCGCCAGCGCTTCGGGCTGCGAGCGGACGCCGTCGAGGGCCTTGCGGCGGTCGACCAGGCCCTTGAGCTCGGCGTCCGCGTCGTCGATCTGGACCTGCGAGACCGCGCCGCCGGGGCTCAGCTTGCGGTAGCGCTCGACCCGGCGCGCGACGATGGCGATCTGCTGGTCGAGCTCGCCCTGGCGCTGGCGCATGTCCGACACGTCCACCGCCTGGACCGGCGGCGTGACGAAGGCCAGCACCTCGCCCTTGCGCACCGGCGAGCCGAGGCGCGGGAACAGGCCGGATTCCGGCGGCGACAGCCGGCCGCCGACCGAGGATTGCACCACGCCGCTGCCGTTCGGGTCGGCGATGATCCGTCCCGGCAGCTCCGTGGTCCGCGCCAGCACGCCCGACGCGGTGACGAGGGTGCGCAGCGTCAGCACGCGCTGGGTGGGTTTCGGCACGAACACCGACCCGTCGGGCAGGCGCCGGGCAAGGTCCTGTGCGCCGGCGGCGGCCATCGGCGTCGGCGCGTCGTGGTCGTCGTCGCCGTGCGCGAAGGCGGAGGGCGCGAGCAGCAGCCCGGCCGCCAGCACGAGGAGCGCGACCGCCGCGACGCCCCGGCGGGCTCGCATCAGCACCGTCGCGAGGATGCCGAGCACGAAGCCGGCGCCCCCGACGAGGAACGGCATCGGGTCGGCGCTGCGCAGGTGCGCGCCGAAATCGTGGGCGACGGCGAGGCCCGCATGCCAGGGCGCGGGCTCGACCGCCGGGGCGGGGGGCACCGGGACGTCGAGGTCGACCGGGAACAGGTCGGCCCTGCCGCCGACGGTCACCGTGAACAGCACGTCGTACGCGCCCGGCGTCGCGCTCCAGGGGGCGTCGAGGCGGTAGCTCCCGTCGGGGCCCGCAACCGCCGTCGCCTGGCCCGCCGGCGTCTCCGCCGTGATCGTCGCGTCGGCGACGGGCTCGTTGGTGTCGGCGCGGTCGAGGAACACCGTCAGCCGTCCGTCGCGCGCCACCGCGACGAGTTCGAGGGCGTCGGTGCTCGACGTGCCGCGCGGGGCCTCGACGCCGGGCGCCGCGGCGGCCTCGGAATGGTCGTGGCCTTCGTGGGCGCGCGCCGCGCCGGCCCACGGGGCGAGGGTGAGTGCGGCGGCCGCCAGGAACGCCACGAGGGCCGCCGAAAGGGCGGCGGGAAGCCGGATCGTCATGGGAGGTCGACTTTCGCATCGGGACGGAGCGCGACTCGACCAGACGAGCCGCGTCGTGCGCGCCGGCCGGCGGCGCGCGGTCTCAGGCGAAGGGTCGAGGGGGCTCGGGAAGGGCCTCGGGCACCGCGCTCGGGCGCGCGGTCTCCGGCCCCATCGCGACGCGGAGGCCGTTCAAGTCGTCGGGGCGGACGCCGTCCCCGTCCGCGGCCGCGACGAAGACGTGGGCGCAGCAGCAGCCCGGGCAGGCCACGCAATCCGCCCGGTCGGACGCCGAGTCTCCCGCGGCGACGACCGCCGCCTGCATCGCGGGATCCGGCTGGGCCGCGGCGTTCAGGATGTGGCCGACCGCGGCATGGCCGAACGCGGGATGGCCGGCGCCGGTGTGGTGCGCGTGCGCGTGCGCGTGCCCGGCATGCGCCTGGGCGAAGGCCGGGACCATGACGAGGAGCGCTGCGACCCGAAGGATCGCAGCGAGCCGTCGCAAGAGGTGCCGGGCGCTAAGCATCGCGGCGAAGCCTAGCACGATTCGGGCGAAAGGGCAGGGTCGGCTCCGATGATCAGGGATCATGCCGCTCGGGCATTGGCCAAACACCCCGTCATTCCGGGGCCGCGAAGCGGAGCCCGGAATCCAGAGCCGCCGAAGCGTGGCCGACTGGCTCCGCCTCGGTCGCGATTCCGCTCACCGCGGTTCCGCTCACGGCAAGGGCGTCGACGACCGCCTCGGGGTGGCGATGGATCGTCCAGATCAATGTCATGGCCGTGGCGTTCGGCTTCGACTTGCCCTGCTCCCAATTCTTGACCGTCGCCTCCTCCAGCCCGAACCGGAGCGCGAACTGAGCTTGCGAGAGCCGCAGGGCCTCGCGCACGCTCCGGACGGAGATCGGGTCCGGCCCGTGCTTGCGGACCGCGATGCCCAACGCCGTCAGCTCCGAGGCGAGGCGGCTCAGGCTCTCGACCTTCGGGAGCTCGACATAGGCCTCGCCCGTGTCGAACACCTCCGTCATGACCGCGTGGGCGGCCTTCACCGGAAGGTGCCTACGGACCAGGGCGCGGGCCGCCGCCACCGTGTCGAGGTGCGAGCCCGGAAGCCGCTTGAGGTTGAGGCGTTCGGCGGAGCCGTCGCGGACGAGGGTCTCGTCCCGGATTTGCACCCGTGGTCCGAACGCCGCCAACAACGTGGATCGCGTCGACATCCAATTCCTCCATGACGCCCTGCGCGATGTCGCGGAGCACGGCCGCGCCCCACTTCGTCGTCGGGTCGCCGCCGACGTGCATGCCCTTCAGCTCCAGGACGCGTCCCGACAGCGTCACCTCGGCCATCACATCGAGCGAACCCCAGGGGGTCCGCACCTCGACCGTGAAGATCGGGTCGTCGCTGGCGGCATGATCGACGACGATCCGAACCTTGCAGGCCGACACCGGTTCTTCCTGTACGCAGGATGCCTATAAGATGCCGAACGTCCGATCCGTCAAGGCCGCACCCGCGCCGAACGGGATCGGGGCTCACGACAGAACGTTCGGAGCCGCAGAGCGCGTTTTACTTCGCGCCCGTCCGCGCCAGGATCGCCCGCATCCGGGCGATCTCGCCTTCCTGCGCCTTGACGATCTCCTCGGCGAGCGCCCGCACCTCCGGGTCCTTCGAGTATTGCAGCGCGACCCGCGCCATGCCGATGGCGCCCTCGTGGTGGGGGATCATGCCGCGCACGAAGTCGGCGTCGACGTCGCCGCTGTAGCGGATCGCCATGTCGGCGTGCATCCGCGCGTCGACGGCGCGGAACGCCTGGGTCGAGGGCGCCTCGCCGGCGGCCGGCGCGGGATGGCGCCCGGCATGGTCCATGTGCTCGTGACCCATCTTATCGTGGTCCATGCGCGGCGGCGTGCTCTGTGCCAGCGCCGCGCCGGCGAAGGTGGCGGCCAGCGCGATCGCGGCGGGGCGGACGATGTTTCGCATGGGGTCGAGGCTCCTCACGGGGATGTGGGCCACCGTGAAGCTTGCCATGGTGGCAAGGTCAACCGCCGCCGGAGGATCAATCGTTCCGGGCGCGCACGCCCGCATCCGGGCCGCCCCCGAGCAGCCGCCCGCCGAAGATTCCGTTCAGCCCGATCACGCCGAGCACGGTGGCGGCGTGGATCAGGAGGTCGGTCGCGGTGGCGTCGTGCGGGTGGAACGGGACGAGCAGGGTCGCCGCCGCCGCGGCCGCCGCGAGGCCGCCGAGCGCCGCGGTGAGGTTCGGGTGCAGCGGGCAGGCGCGGCGCAGCATCACCACGAGCAGCACCGAGAGCGGCAGCGACACGCCGACGAGGAAGGCGAAGCAGCCCTCCATCGCGTGGCCGTCGGCCGGGGTGGTGCCGGGGGCGAGCCAGCCGCGCAGGCATCCGAGCCCGCTCGCGCTGACCCAGAACGCGGCCGGCACCAGCGGCAGCAGCCCCCAGCGCAGGGAGCGGCCGGGCACGCTGGTCATGAAGGCGGCGAGCGCGGCGGTGATCGCGGTGAGCCCGGCGCAGAGCGCCGCGATGCGCAGGTCCGGCGTGGCGAGGCGCATGCGCAGGCCGTCCATGTCGGCCATCGGCATCAGGATCGCGGCGACCGCCAGCACAGCCGCGAGCCAGGCCGCCGCGCGCCAGGCCGGCGGGCTGAGCCGGCGCACCGGCGCGAGGCCGCCGACGAGGTCGTCGACCAGGGATTCGTGCACGGATTCAGGCATCGCCGCCCTCCTTGTCCCGGGCCAGCGTGCCGCGCAGCGCCTTCAGGGCGCGATGCAGGTTCACCTTCAGCGCACCCTTGCTGCGGCCGGTGAGCGCCGCCGCCTCCTCCAGCGAGCGCTCGGCGTAGGCGAGCTGCTCCACCGCCTGACGCTGCCCGTCCGGCAGCGCCGCCACCGCCCGCGCCAGCGCGGCGTTGCGCTCGTCCGCCTCGATGCGGGTGTTCGGGGCGGGCCCTGCGTCGGCGTGGGCCTCGTAGGCCAGGGGGTCGTGCACCTCCTGCGGGCGGCGCCCCGCGCGGCGCAGCCGGTCGATCGCCCGGCGCTGGGTGATGGCGCGCAGCCACGGCAGGAACGGCCGCGCCGGGTCGTAGCTCGCCCGCGCCTTGTGGATCGTCAGCAGGGTGTCCTGCACCACGTCGTCCACCGCCTCGCCGCGCACGCCTTGCGCGCGGGCGATGCCTGCGATCACCGGCAGGCAGGCGTTGAGCAGCCGGCGGTAGGCCGCCGCATCGCCCGCTTGCGCCGCGGCCATCGCCGTCGCCAGACTGTCCTCGAGCGCCATCGCCGCCCTGTCGCCGCGTCGTGTCCCCGACCCTAGCGCAACGGCGCCGCCGGGGGAACGCACCCGCAGCGTGGGAGCCGGGCCGACGGCGGACAGGAACATCGGCGAGCCTCAGGAACGACGTCGGGCGCCCATCGCCCGCATCCGTCTTCGCCGGGGCGGCGTGGAGGTTACGCTCATGCCGAACCTCGCCGAGCCCGACTCATCGAGGTTCGGCCCCCCCGCGACTGCGGGGCGGCGGTCGTCCGCCGGACCTCATGGGTTCTGACCCATGAGACTTGGTATCAGGTGGCCGGCCCGAGCCGCGCCGCCCCGAAGATCCGGCCGTCGGCGCCCTGCACGATCACCGCGGCGTCGGCGCCGGCCGGGAGCGGCGTCTCCCAGGTCGCCGCCTGCCCGCTCCAGCGGCCGAGGTCCGACACGGCGCGGACGACGTTGGCCTGGGCGATGGTGCGGCCGGCGTTCTCGCCGCGGGCGACCCGGGTGGCGTGGCTCGGATCGAACCCGACGAGCGTCACGGTGCCGCCACCCTGCCCGGCGCCGACCGCGACGACGAGGGTGCCGCCGCGCCGCGCCAGCGTCACCGGCGCCTCCGCGGAGGCCGCGCCGTGCGCCGTCGCGATCGCGCCGCGGACCGCGCCGGCGTCGGAGCCGACGAGCCCGACCCGGCCGTCGATCACCGCCTCGGGCGTGTACGACCCGCCGCCGAGCTTTTTCGCGTAGGCCGCCTGCCGGGCGGTGGCGGCGGGCAGGGCGTAGGTGTCGCGCCAGTCGAGGTGGTCCCAGTAGGTGACGTGGAAGGCGAGCGGCAGAACCTCGCGCCCCTCGCCGGCGAGCTGCCCGAGCAGCGCCTCGGCCGGCGGGCAGGACGAGCAGCTCTGCGAGGTGAACAGCTCCACCACCACCGGCCGTCCGGCGGCGTCGGCGCGTGTGCCGGCGAAAGAGCCGATCAGGGCGGCGAGGAGCGCGAGCGGGATCGTGCGGCGCAGGGTGGATCGCGTGATGGATCGCATGGCCAATCTCCGGAAACGGGCAGATGCCGGTGTTTCGCGCCCGCGCCGTACCGGTTACCGAGCCGCCGCGTCAGAGCGTGTCCGTCTCCTCGCCGGCCGGCTTGTCGTCGTCGCGGGCGCGATGGAGCAGGAAGATCGAGGCCACCATGGTGAGGATCAGGCCGGCGAGGACGCCGAGCTCGATCATCGAGGCCTGGAACAGGGCCGCCTTCTCCGGCGACCAATCCTTGCCGTGCATGATCTCGGAGGATTGCAGGGTGATCACCAGCACCCGCCGGATCGAGGCGATCAACCCGACGATCAGGAACGGCTCGCAGGTGAGCCGGCCCGAGCGCATCGAGACCCGCACCGTGTGCAGGATCTCCACAAGCATCAGCAGGAACAGCAGCCGGTCGACAACCTCCAGCGTCTGCGTGGCCCCGCCGAGGGAGCGCACCGCTTCCCATGTGAGCCCGACGGCGTCGATCAGCGCGATCAGCGCCGTGAAGGCCAGGAGCAGGCCGAGCGCCGCGTAGATCGCGTGCTCGGTGTGCAGGAAGACGAAGCTGGACGCCCGCGTAAGGCGGCCCTGCGCGTGCGGATCGTCGGCCATGGCATGCCCCCCGGATGCTGCTTTGTTCCGATGAAACAGGATCGTGCGTCCGGCGTCCAGCGCAAGGGGGACGGCGTGTGGGGATCGCGGCGCTTTCCGCACGCCGGAACGGTTTTCCGGATCGCCCGGTTCTCCGTATGCAACTCAGAGGAGAATGACATGCTGACCGGCGGCCTGCTGTGGCTCATCGGGATCCCGATCCCCGTCATCCTCCTGATCTGGTTCTTCTTCCTGCGCGGGCGCTGAACACGCACTTCGCATCCTGCGGGAAGCCCATGAAAAAGGGCCGGCGCGCCTTCGCGCACCGGCCCGACATCTTTTCGCGAAACGAACTACTTGGTGATCTTCACCGAGACCGGGTCGCTCGACGGGAACGTCTCCTCGAGGGCGTCATCGAGGCGTTCGTTCAGCTTGTCCTGCCGGTTGGCGGGGTTCGTCTCGTCGCCGGGCTTGGCGCTGCCCTGCTGGAACCCCGGCTTGTCCGCGCCCTTCGGCGTCTTGTGGTCGTCGGTCATCGGGGCAACTCCTGCGTCACGAGGCGCCGAAGACGGCGCCGATGACCGTCAACGCCGGGCCGGCCCGGGTGTTTCACGCCGCGTCGGCAGGGCGGCGGCCGCGGGCCGGGCCGTCCGGCCGGACGCCGACTCGCGCAGCACCACGTCGTAGACGCCGCCGAGCCGGTCGAGGTGGGCGTCGAGGGTGAGCGGCGCGGCCCAGTAGCGGGCATGCGCGGCCCGGCCCATCCGCGCGGCCAGGGCGTCGTCGGCGAGGCGGCGCAGGTGGGCGGCCAGGGCGTCCGGGTCGCCGGAGCGGAACAGGAAGCCGGTCTCACCGTCGATCACCGCCTCGCGGCCCGCGCAGGCGTCGCTCACCACCACCGGCGTGCCGAGCGCCAGCGCCTCGTAGACCGTGAGCGGCTGGCCCTCGTACCAGACGCTGGGGAAGACCAGCGCGCGCGCCGACGCCATCAGGGCCTGCACGCCCGCGGCGTCGCGCCAGCCGAGCATCGTCGCCTCGGGGTAGCGCTGGGCGAGCTCCGCCCGCTGCTCGCCGTCGCCGACGAAGACCGGGCGGATGCCGGCCCGCCGCGCCGCCTCGGCGAAGATCGGCGCGCCCTTCTCGGTCGAGATCCGCCCGACGAACAGGAAGTCGCCCGGCGCCCGCTCCGCCATCGGCCGTTGCGCCACCGCGATCGGGTTGTCGACCCGGTGGAATTGCGTGCCGCGCGGCAGGAGCGGCCCGACCACCCGCGCCTGCAGGTCGCTGATCGTGATGACGTAGCGAAAGAGGTTTTGCAGGTCGGCCACCTGGGTCATGCCGAGGTGGCGGACCACCCGCGCGAGCTTGCGTGGAAAGCTCTGCGCGTCGCAGTTCGTGGTTAGGCAGGCGCCCGACATCGGCGTCCGGTGGCAGATCGCGGCGGCCGGGTACTCGTAGAACCCGCCCGTCGGGCAGACCAGGAAGAACTCGTGCATGGTGTAGACGAGCGGCAGCCGCGAGCGCCGTAGGGCGACGCCGATCGACGGCGACAGCGCCTTGGCGAAGGCGTGGACGTGGACCACGGTGTCGTGGGGGTCGCACAGGGCCAGCTCGGCGGCGAGCGCCCGGGCCGCGGTACGGTTCCAGATCGCCTGCGCCAGGAAGGCGAGCTTGTTGGTCGTGGTCGAGATGTCGTCCTGGTCCAGGCAGACGACGCGGATGCCGGCGGCGGCGAGCCGCGGGTCGGCCGGGCCGCAGGCGGCGAACAGCGTCACCCGGGTGCCGCGGGCGGCGAGCCCGAGGGCCGAATCGAGCGCGACCTTGGCCTGGCCGCCGTTGACGTAGGCGTGGTCGGCGACGAGGACGACGTGCACGAGGCGGCTCCCGCTCCCTGGATGTCCCCACGTTTACCGGAATGCAGTTGATCCCGCGTAAACCTCGGGCGGGTCGGCGATCTGCGGTTGTCCTCTCCGCTCGACCGCCTCTCATCCGACCTCCTGTGCCGGTGTCGCCATGCACGTCGTGATCCTGGCCGAGTTCGCGAGCCCAAGCGGCGGCGCCGAGAAGGTGGCCGTGGAATCGGCCCGGGGGCTGGCCGAGCTCGGCCTGAGGGTCACCTACGTCCAGGGCGTCGCCGGCCCGGTCGACCCGCTCCTCGACCATCGCAACGTCACCCGGATCGGCCTCGACCTTCCCGACGTCTGGGCGCGCAACCCCGTGGCCGCGGCGGCGGCCGGCATCTGGCACGCCCGCTCCGCGCGCGCGCTGCAGGACGCCCTCCGGCGGCTCCCCGTCGCGCCCGACGTCGTCCACGTGCACCAATGGACCCGCAGCCTGTCGCCCGCAATCTTCCCGGTGCTGCTGGCGGCCGGCGCCCCGGTGGTGCTGACGCTGCACGACTACTTCCTCGCCTGCCCCAACGGCGTCCACTACCGTTTCGACGCGGGCGAGCCCTGCAGCCTCGCGCCGATGTCCGCCGCCTGCATCCTGGCGCCCTGCGATGCCAAGAGCCGCCTGCACAAGCTGGTGCGGGTCGCCCGCACCGCGGCGGCGCGGCGGGCCGTGTCGGGGCGCGGGCTCCACGTGGTCCACGTCTGCGACGCGAGCCGGGCGCGGATGGGGACGATGCTCGGCGGCTACGGGCTGACGCACCACCGCGTCGACAACCCGGTGCGGGTCGCCCCCGGCGCCCCGGCCGCGCCGGAGGCGGGCGACGCCGTCGCCTATGTCGGCCGGCTCACCCGCGAGAAGGGCGCCGACCTCGTCGCCGCAGCCGCCCATCAGGCCGGCCTCACGGCTTTGTTCGTCGGCACCGGGCCTCTCGAGGCGGAATTGCGCGCCATGCCCGGCGTCGAGCTGCTCGGCTGGCGCTCGCCGGAGGCCGTGCAGGCGGAGTTGCGCCACCGCGCCCGCGCGCTCGCGGCGCCCTCGCGCTGGTACGAGACCGGGCCGCTCACCGTCTACGAAGCGCTCGCCGCCGGCATCCCGGTCGTCGCCTCCGACCGGTCCGGCGCCGCCGAGAAGGTCCTGGACGGCACCAGCGGTTTCGTCGTCCCGCCCGAGCCCGCGGCGCTCACCGCTGCCTTCGCGAAGCTCGCCGACGATGCCCGCGTCGCCGCGATGGGCCGGGCGGCGCATGCCCGCTACTGGGCCGCGCCGATGACGATCGCACGGCACGCCGAGGCGTCGGCCGCGCTCTATGCCGGCCTGCGGCGCACGCCTCGTGATGCGATGCAGCAAGAGCCCGCCGGCATCGCCGCCGAACGCCCGGCCCTGCATCCGCTGTGACGCGCGAACCCGACGCATCGGCTGTTGCGAGTCAAGTTTCCGTGCGCCGTCGTGGTGTTCGCAAGCGATGAATCGGCGATCCGGGCCGTCGTGTCCCTCTGCTCTGTCGGCCATTGCAGTAACACGACGGCCATTCTGTCAGGTGCCGAGCCTGTTGCCGCCGGACGGAGGCACCCGCAGCCGCTTCACTGTTGATTAGGCAACGATTTTTTGTTCCGATGAGACGTCTTGACTTATTGTTGCAACGCAACATAAATCCGGTCGGCACCGGCGATCGCTTCGAAATCGCCCGGTGGACGACGACCTCCGAGGAGCTGAAGATGCAGACCCCGAATTTCGAGATCCCGACCGAGATGCGCGACTTCGCCGAGAAGAGCGTCGACCAGGCCCGCACCGCCGTCGGCACCCTGATGGGCAACGCGCTCAAGGCCGCCGAGCAGGTCCAGACCTCGGGCGTCTCGCTCCAGTCCTCGATGCAGGCCGCCGTCGCCAAGGGCTTCGACCACGCCCAGACCAACGCCAACGCCACCTTCGATTTCGCGCAGAAGCTCGTGCGCACCAAGGACCTGCGCGAGGCCTTCGAGCTGCAGTCCGAGTTCGTCCGCAGCCAGATCGCCGCGATGCAGGCGCAGGCCAAGGACCTCGGCGCCATCGCCCAGAACGCCGCGCGCTGAGCCGACGCCCGGCCCCGTATGGGGCCGGACATGCCGGCCGCCCCGGCGCCGTGACGTCCCGTCGGCGCCGAGCGCCGCCTGGCCGGCGACACGTTGCGCCGGGCGGCAACTGGTCTACCTTGCTGCCCGTTTCCGATTCGCACGCGAGCCGGAACGGAATCCGGACGGCCTCGAGGGACTTCGACGATGGGCAAGCAACGGACGCCGCAGGGCCGATCGACCGGCCGCCGCCCGCCCGCGAAAGCGCCGACCCCGCTGAAGGCCAGCGCTCTCGAGGCGGCCTTGCACCCGGCCGAGGACGCGTTCCCGGCGGTGCCGTCGGAGGCCGCGCCCGAGCCGCTTCACGCCCACCTGCTCGACACGGTCTCGCCCGAGGCGCTGAGCGCCGCGACGCCCGCGGCCGAACCGCAGGCCGCGCCGGCCGAGATGCCGGTGCCCGCCGACGCCAACCTCGCCGAGCCCGAGCTCGCCGAGGCTGACCTCGCGGAGACCGATCTCGTCGCCGCGCCGTCCGCGGAGCCGGGGACCTCGTCTGCGCAGTCCGAGGCGCCGGTCGCAGAACCCGAAATCGCGGCGGCTCCCGAGCCGAGCCCGCCCGTCGAGGCCGCGCCGGTCGCGGCCGCGGAGCCCGAGGCTGCCCCCGCCTACACCAACGTGGTGCCGCTGAAACCCGCCGCGCCGTCCCGCCCGCCCGAGCCCGTTTCCGCACCGGCCGAGGCCGGCGAGGCGCCGGTGAGTCTGTCGGACGGCGCGCTGCCCTCGCCCGCCTCCTGGCGGGCCGGCCGCCGTCCCGTCCCGGCCCTGCGCCAGGACCTCGAAGGCCTCGGCGAGACCCTGTTCGCCTTCATGCGCGACGAGAGTTCCGCGGTCCTCACCCACCTCAACGCGCTGAAGGACGCGCGCTCGCCGGCCGACGCGATCCGCCTGCAGGTCAACGAGATGCAGCGCGCGGCCGACGCCTCGCTCACCTGCTGGAGCGAGCTCGCCCGCCGCGCGACGCGGATGGTCGCGCAGCGCTGAGGGAGGCGCGGCGCGCCTATCCCCCCTCCGCGCTGTCGAATTCATACCTGTCCGCATGCCCGCTCTGGACGGATCGCGCGGAGCACGGCACGGCCCCCTCTCCCGAACGGGAGAGGAAGCCCGCGCTTGGTTCGGCATTCGCGGCGAACTGTGTGAACCCGGCAGCTCCCCAAAGAGCGGATGTGCGCGTAAGCGCTCCCGCCTCCCCGCGCCAATCCCCTGTCGCGGCGCGGCCACAGGCGCCGCCCGAACGAAGCGTAGCCGGAAACCTTCGGTTAACCATGTCGCTCCTATGCCGTATCGGAGGCTCGGGAGGCCGACCGATGCTGCGATCCGCGCGCCTGATCCGTTCCGCGATCCTCACGCTGGCCGTGGCCCTGAACCCGGCGCTCGCCGTGTCGCCGACGCATGCGCAGGACCGGGCGCCGCCGGCGGTCGCGATCGCGGCCGACCTCGCCGCCTCGCCTGCTGGCACCAAGCTCACCCTCACCCTGTCGAAGCCGGTCGACGCCCGCGCCTTCGTCATGGAGCGCCCGGACCGGGCGGTGATCGACCTCGCCGAGGTCAACTTCCAGCTCGCCCCCGAGACCGGCCGCCGCCGCGAGGGCCTGGTGCAGTCGTTCCGCTACGGCCTGTTCGCGCCGGGCCGCTCGCGCATCGTCGTCGACCTCGCCGGCCCCGCCACCGTCGGCCGGATCGAGACCACGACGCGCGCGCGCGACGGCGCGGTGATCCTCACCGTCCCGTTCCAGCGCGCCGACCGCGACAGCTTCCGCAAGGCGGCGAGCGCCGGGGACCTCGCGCCCGCCTCCGGCAAGGCGGTGGCGCCGGTGGAGGCCGGAGACCGCCGCCCGCTGATCGTCGTCGACGCCGGCCACGGCGGCATCGATCCCGGCGCGATCGCGGTGGGCGGCGTGTTCGAGAAGGACATCGTCTTCGGCTTCGCCCAGGTGCTGGTCTCCCGCCTCGAGGCCGGCGGCCGCTACCGCGTGGCGATGACCCGCGACCGCGACGTCTACGTGCCGCTCTCCGAGCGCGTGCGCATCGCCCGCGACGCCAAGGCCGACCTGTTCGTCTCGATCCACGCGGATTCGATCTCGTCGGCGCCGCAGGTGCGCGGCGCGACGATCTACACCGGCTCCGAGAAGGCCACCGACAGCGAATCCGCCAAGCTCGCCGAGCGCGAGAACAAGGCCGACGCCGCCGCCGGCGCCGAATCCGGCGAGGGTCCGCCGGAGATCGCCGACATCCTGCAGGAACTGACGCTGCGCGAGACCCGCGGCTTCTCGTCCGGCTTCGCCAAGACCCTGATGGGCCAGCTCGGGCCGGTGATGGAGATGAGCACGAAGCCGCACCGCGAGGCCGGCTTCAAGGTGCTGCGCTCGCCCGACGTGCCGAGCGTGTTGGTCGAGCTCGGCTACCTGTCGAGCCAGCGCGACCTCGACCTGCTGCAATCGGCCGAGTGGCGCGCCTCCGTCACCGGCTCGATGGCCAAGGCGATCGACCAGTTCTTCGGCAACCGCGCCAGCCTGGTGCGGCCGGCCTCGCCGAACCGCCGCTCGGCGGCAATCGCCCCAGTTTCACCATAGATCCGGTGTCGATACGGGGCACTCGAGACCCCGTCGCGCCGTCCTCTCATCGGTCATCGTCGACGGGGACCTTCAAGGCTGCGGGCACGCCGGATCGGCCTGCGTCTTGCGGGCAGCCCCGACCCCCCTAGCCGGATGCGCTCGCGCGCACGGCCGACGAAACCGATCGACGGGAAACCGGATGCGCCTCATCCTTCGCTTCTTCGGCTTCCTGTTCAGCGCCTGCGCGGTCCTGTTCGTGCTCGCGGCCGCGGGTGGCGCGTTCTTCTACTGGAAGTACAGCCAGGACCTGCCGGACCACGCCGTGCTCGCCAACTACGAGCCGCCGGTGATGACCCGCGTCCACGCCGCCGACGGCTCGCTGCTGGCCGAGTACGCCAAGGAGCGCCGGCTCTACCTGCCGATCCAGGCGATGCCGAAGATCATCGTCGCCGCCTTCCTCTCGGCCGAGGACAAGAACTTCTACAAGCACGGCGGCATCGATCCCGAGGGGATCGTGCGCGCGGCGCTGACCAACGCCAAGAGCGGCAAGAAGCAGGGCGCCTCGACCATCACCCAGCAGGTGGCCAAGAACTTCCTTCTGTCGAACGAGCAGACCTTCGACCGCAAGATCAAGGAAGCGCTGATCGCGCTGCGCATCGAGGCGACCTACTCGAAGGACAAGATCCTCGAGCTCTACCTCAACGAGATCTTCCTCGGCACCATCGTGCCCGGCCGCAACCTGCACGGCGTCGCCGCGGCGGCCTTGGACTATTTCGGCAAGTCGGTGCACGAGCTGACGATCAACGAGGCGGCCTACCTCGCCGCCCTGCCGAAGGGGCCGAACAACTACCACCCCTACCGCAAGACCCAGGCGGCGCTCGACCGCCGCAACGAGATCATCCGCCTGATGGCGGAGAACAACTACATCACCAAGGAGGAGGCCGACGCCGCCAAGAAGATGCCGCTCGGCGTCAACCCGCGCGTCGCCTTCCCGAACGCCGCCAACGCCAACTACTTCACCGAGGAGGTCCGCCGCGAGATCTCCGAGCGCTACGGCGAGAAGAAGCTCTACGAGGGCGGCCTCTCGGTGCGCACCACCCTCGACCCGAAGATGCAGGGCTGGGCGCGCAAGGCGCTGGTCGACGGCCTTGTGCGCTACGACCAGGCGCATGGCTGGCGCGGCCCCGTCACCAAGGTCGACCTGACCGGGCGCGACTGGGGCATGGCGGCGTCCGAAGTGAGCGCGCTCGGCGACGTCGCCCCGTGGCGGCTCGCCGTGGTGCTCGGGCAAGGCGCCGGCGGCCTGCAGGTCGGCCTCCAGCCCAAGCGCGAGGCCTCGGGCCAGGTCTCCAAGGACCGCGAGACCGGCACGATCCCCGCCGAGGGCATGCGCTGGGCCGGCCGGGCGAACCTCACCGCCGGCGACATGGTCTACGTCGAGGCGATGGACGGCGGCCGCGGCCAGTACCGCCTGCGCCAGAAGCCCGAGGTGTCCGGCGCCATCGTCGCGATGGACCCGAACACCGGCCGCGTGCACGCCATGGTCGGCGGCTTCTCCTACGACGAGTCCGAGTTCAACCGCGCGACGCAGGCGATGCGCCAGCCCGGCTCGTCGTTCAAGCCGATCGTCTACTCGGCGGCGCTCGACAACGGCTACACCCCGTCCTCGATCGTTCAGGACACGCCGATCACCATCGAGGCCGGCCCCGGCCAGGAGGCGTGGACGCCCTCGAACTACGACGGCAAGTCCGGCGGCCCGCACACCCTGCGCTACGGCATCGAGCACTCGAAGAACCTGATGACGGTCCGGCTCGCCAAGGACGTCGGCATGCCGCTGATCGCCGAGTACGCCCGCCGCTTCGGCGTCTACGACGACATGCTGCCGGTGCTGCCGATGTCGCTCGGCGCCGGCGAGACCACCGTGATGCGGATGGTCACCGCCTACTCGATGCTGGCCAACGGCGGCCGCCGCATCCGCCCGACGCTGATCGACCGGATCCAGGACCGGATCGGCGAGACGATCTACCGGCACGACGGCCGCAAGTGCGTCGGCTGCGACGCCGAGAAGTGGTCGGGCCAGGACGAGCCGAAGCTGGTGGACGATTCCGAGCAGGTGCTCGATCCGCTGACCGCCTACCAGATGGTCTCGATCATGGAGGGCGTGGTCCAGCGCGGCACCGCGACGATCCTGAAGCAGATCGGCAAGCCGCTCGCCGGCAAGACCGGCACCACCAACGACGCCAAGGACGCGTGGTTCGTCGGCTTCTCGCCGGACCTCGCGGTCGGCATCTACATCGGCTTCGACAAGCCGCGCTCGCTTGGCGACCGCGCCACCGGCGGCGGGCTCGCCGCGCCGATCGCCCTCGACTTCCTGAAGGTCGCCCTGAAGGACAAGCCCCCGACGCCGTTCCGGGTGCCGCCGGGGATCAAGCTGATCCGCGTGGCCTTGGGCTCCGGCATGCGCGCCGGCTCGGGCGAGGGCGCCGGCACGATCCTCGAGGCGTTCAAGCCCGGCACCGCGCCGCCCGACTCCTACGTCGCCCCGGCGGGCCAGGCCGCGGCCCCCGCCGCCGTCCCGGCGGACGCAGACCGCGCGGCGCAAGCCGGCGGGCTGTACTGAGCGGACGCCGCCAGGCTCTCTGCGGATCGCTGGTCGCCCCGCACGGCTCGCTCTCCCCGGGGGCAGGGCGATCACACGGCACCGCACCGTCATTCCGGGGCGCCGCAGGCGAGCCCGGAATCCAGAACCGCCGACGGTGCCAAGTCCGGTGCGACCTGCGGTTCTGGATCCCGGGCTCCGCTGCCCGGCCCCGGGATGACGCGGTGCTGCCGGCGGGTTTCTCCCAAGAACAGGTCGCCGTCTGCGATCACACCCTGCCCAGGGAAGAATGGTTGGGGCGAGGTGTGTTGCCCTCTCCGGTGAGTTCTCATCCCTCACCCTGTCCCTCTCCCGCACGGGAGAGGGAACCCGCGCCCGCTCCGAACGCCGTGAGGTCCGGCGATGCGGTCAGTCGGCCGCCTGGCGATCCGAGACAAAAAAAGCCGCCCTGCGGGGGCGGCTTTGGAGTCTCAGTGAGGCATCAAACAGAGCGGAACGGAGGTCTCACTCGACATCCAGACATCTGGACTACGGTGAGATTGGACAAAAGAGGTTAACGCGCCGTTAACGCGGGCGCGTTCCTCAAGTCGTCGCCGCGTTGGGCCTACCCGAGATCAGTATCGCCGCAGGTTCAGGCCGCAAGGCTGGTGAACAACCCGCGTCCGTCGGTGCCGCCGACGAGGCCTTCGACGAAGTTCTCCGGGTGCGGCATCATCCCGAGGACGTTGCCGCCCTCGGAGTAGATCCCCGCGATGGAATTGAGCGAGCCGTTGCGGTTGGCGGCCGTCGTCACCTGGCCGTCGGCGTCGCAGTAGCGGAACGCGACCCGGTCCTCGCCCTCGATCCGGGCGAGGGTGTCGGGGTCGGCGAAGTAGTTGCCCTCGCCATGCGCGACGCAGACGTCGATGACGTCGCCCTTGGCGTAGGCGCTGGCGAAGCGGGTGTCGGCGCGCTCGACGCGCAGGGTCTGCCGGTGGCAGATGAAGCGGCGATCGACGTTGCGCATCAGCACGCCCGGCAGCAGGCCGGATTCGCACAGGATCTGGAAGCCGTTGCAGATGCCGAGCACGAGCCCGCCGCGGGCGGCGTGGGCGCGGACCGCATCCATGGCGGCGGCGCGGCCCGCGATGGCGCCGCAGCGCAGGTAGTCGCCGTAGGAGAAGCCGCCGGGCAGGACCGCGAGGTCGGTGCCGGAGGGCAGCGCGGCGTCGGCGTGCCACATCGTCGTGACCTCGGCGCCGGCAAGCCGGAGCGCGCGGGCGACGTCGGCGTCGCGGTTCGAGCCGGGGAAGACGACGATCGCGGCGCGCATCACGCGATCTCGATCGCGTAGTTCTCGACCACGGTGTTGGCCAGGAGCTTCTCGCAGGCCGTCTTGAGGGTGGCCTCGGCGCCGGCCCGGTCCGTGGCGGCGACCTCGATGTCGAACACCTTGCCCTGGCGGACGCCCTCGATCGACTCGATGCCGAAGGACTTCAGCGCGGCCTCGATGGCCTTGCCCTGCGGGTCCAGGACGCCGGTCTTCAGCGTGACGACGATGCGGGCTTTCATGATGGGCCACTCAGCAGGGTCTGGAACGGAAGGAGGCGAAGGCGGGCGTCGGGGCGGGGTCCGACACCGCGGGTGTCGTGGCCGTCCGTCACCGGCGGGCGGCCCGCGGCGCGGCGCGCAGGGGCTCGATGCTCGTCGCGCGCTGCCAGAGCTGGAACATGATCCAGGCCGCGAGCAGGCTGAACAGACCCATCAGCACATGGCCGACGGTGTCGCCGAGTTCGAACAGGCCTGCGATGGCCCAGCCCGCGGCGATCGCCACCGCGAAGACTTCCGTTCCCACCAGCACCATCATGCTGAGGATCGTGATCAGGTTGCGGGCGTTCACGAGGACCCCTTCCGCCGGCGGCACGGATTCGCGTCCCGCTTACGACGGCGGCAGTACCCCGATTGTCGCATGCTGTGCAACCGGCAAGCGCCCCTCGCGGGTGGCCCCCGCCTCAGCGCGGGGCGCGCTTGGCGAGGATGCGCTGCAGGGTGCGGCGGTGCATGTTGAGCCGGCGCGCGGTCTCGCTGACGTTCCGTCCGCACAGCTCGTAGACCCGCTGGATATGCTCCCAGCGCACGCGGTCGGCGGACATCGGGTTCTCGGGCGGGTCGGCCCGCTCGCCCGGCTGCGCCATCAACGTGCCGTGGATCTCGTCGGCGTCGGCGGGCTTGGCCAGGTAGTCGAAGGCCCCGAGCTTCACGGCGGTGACGGCGGTGGCGATGTTGCCGTAGCCGGTCAGGATGACGCCGCGGGCTTCCGGCCGGCGCTCCTTCAGGCGGGCGATCACGTCGAGGCCGTTGCCGTCGCCGAGCCGCATGTCGATCACCGCGAAGGCGGGCGCCCGCGCCTCGACCACGGACACGCCTTCGGCCACGCTCTCGGCGACCTGGACGTGGTAGCCGCGCGCTTCCATCGCACGGGCGAGCCGGGTCGAGAACGGCTTGTCGTCGTCGACGATCAGGAGGCTGCGGTCGGAGAATGCGGCCAGCGGGTCGGCGTCGCTGAGCGCCACGGCATCCGGGGCGCCCGACGAGCTCGATTGCGTCAGCATGAGAAGCTCCTCAAAGATTTCGCTGTATTCGTTGAGAGTTTATATAGGCGCGACATCGCCCGCGGGCAGGGGTGGGCGTGTGCCGAATTCGGGGGCATGACGCAGCGCCGCACCCCGCTCGAAGATGTGGCGCGCCCAGGAGATCCGGACCTGCGCCCCATGCGTGCCCGGCGCCGAGGCATTGGACAGGGTGATCTGCGCGCCCGAGCGCTCGATCAGCGTCTTGGCGATGAACAGCCCGAGGCCGAGGCCGGCGCCGACCGTGCCGCCCTGCGCCTGCCCCGCCGCGCGGTCGGGGCTGCGGGTGGTCACGTAGGGCTCTCCCGCCCGCAGCAGCACCTCGGCGGAGAAGCCGGGGCCGTCGTCGCGGATCTCGAGCGTCACCCGGTCCAGCGTCCAGCGGCCCTCGATCACCACGCGGGCGTCGGCGAAGTCGACCGCGTTGTCGAGGATGTTGCCGAGCCCGAACATCACGCCGGCGTTGCGGCGGCAATCCGGCTCCGGGGCGTCGCCCTGGCTCGAGATGTCGAGGGCGATGCCCATCGCCCGGTGCGGCGCCACCAGTTCCTCGATGAGGTGGCTGAAGCTCAAGGTCTCGAGGAAGCCGGCGCCGTCGCCGTCGAGCGACGTCAGCTTCGAGAGGATGCCGCGGCAGCGGTCGACCTGCTCGCGCAGGAGCTGCAGATCCTCGGCAACCGCCGGCGGCGCGTCGGGCCCGAGTTGGCGCACCAGCTCCTTGGTCACCACCATGATCGTGCCGAGCGGCGTGCCGAGCTCATGCGCCGCCGCCGCGGCAAGGCCGTCGAGCTGCGACAGGTGCTGCTCGCGGGCCAGCACCAGCTCCGTCGCGGCCAGCGCCTGCGCGAGCTGGCGCGTCTCCTCCGAGACCCGCCACGCGTAGACGCCGGTGAAGGCCGTGCCGAGCAGGATCGCCGTCCACACGCCGGAGACGTAGAGGAACGGCAACTCGATCCGCCCGTCGGCGAACCACGGCAGCGGGCGGTGGACCAAGGCCAGCAGCGTCGCGAGCCCGATCGCCAGCAGGCCGAGCGCCAAGGTCCGTTCCGGCGGCAGTGCGGTCGCCGAGATGAGGACGGGGGCGAGGAACAGCAGCGAGAACGGGTTCTGCAGGCCGCCGGTGAGGAACAGCAGCACGGCGAGCTGCACGATGTCGAAGGCCAGCAGCAGGGCGGCGGAATCCGCGCTCAGCCGGTAGCTCGCCGGGAAGCGGATGCGCAGGCCGAGGTTCAGCCAGGACGAGGCGGCGATCGCCAGGAAGCACCAGCCGAACGGCAGCCCGAGCCCGAGGCCGAACTGCGCTCCGACCACGGCCGCGCTCTGCCCGGTGATCGCGAGCCAGCGCAGGCGCACGAACGTGTCGAGGCGCAGGTGGCGCGCGTCGCGGACGAAGCCGCTCGGATCGGTGTCGAGCATGATGGCCTAACGATAGAGCCGGGGGCGGGCCGATCCAGAGCCCGCGACGATCCTCCCGCCTTGCGCCTCAGCCCGCCTCGTCGAGTTCGGGGCCACGGGTGGCGTCGAGGCCGGCGCCGGGGACGGGCGGGATCGAAACCGGCGCGCCGGTGCGGGCCGCCTCGTAGATCGCCTCCATCAGCACGTGGTCCTGAAGACCCTCCTCGCCCGGCGTCCGCGGCCGGCGGTTCTCCTGGATGCAGCGCGAGAAATGGTCCATCTCCAGGGCGAACTGGTTCTTGGCGCCGATCACCTTGGTGTCCTGCGACACCACCTTGCCGTCGCGGTGGGTGACCACGAGGCGCTGGCCGACATAGGCGAAGGCGTTCTGCAGATCGATGTCGGCGCCCCCCGTATGCACGGTCAGGCGGCGCGATTCGTGGACGCCGTAGCTGGTCATGCATTGCGCCAGCACGCCCGACGGGAAGCGTAGGGTGAAGCTCACACCCTCCTCGACCTCGCGGAACTTCGGGTCGTCTGCCGGCGAATGCGTCTGCGCCTGGATCAGGTCCGGCTCCTCGCCGAGCAGCGCCCGAACGCCGTTGAGGCAGTAGAGCCCGATGTCGGGCAGGGCGCCGCCGCCCGAGAGCGCCTTCTTCAGGCGCCATTGCTCCGGCAGCCCCGAGGTTTGGCCGTTGAAGGCCTGGATCATCCGCGGCTTGCCGAATTCGCCCGATCGAACGAGGCGCACCACCTCGCGGTTGTACGGCTCGTACTGGCAGCGATAGGCGATCATCAGCTTGACCTTGGCGCGCTCGCACGCCGCGATCATCGCCCGCGCCTCCGCGGAGGAGGCCGCCATCGGCTTCTCGCACAGCACGTGCTTGCCCGCTGCCGCCGCGGCCGCGACGTTGTCGTGGTGCACCGCGTTCGGGGTGACGACGTAGACCGCCTGGATCTCCGGGTTGGCCTTCAGCTTGTCCCAGTCGCCGTAGCCGTAGACCGCGCTCTCGGGCACGCCGTATTGCTGCGCGACGAGCTTCGCCTTGTCCGGCGTGCCCGACATCAGCGCCACGAGCCGCGAGCGCTTGGCCTGGGACAGGGCCGGGAGGATCTCGTCGAGGCTGAGGCGGCCGAGGCCGACGACGCAGTAGCCGACGCGCTGTCCCGGCGGCTGCGGCGCAGGTGTCGGCGCCGGCGGCCGGTCGCCCTGGCCGCGCCAGTTCGGGAACTGCACCCGGCCGCCCTGCACGGCGCCGGTGTCGGCGGGCACGGTCGGCCCGGGCGTCGTGCCTGCGCGGGCCGCGTCCGCCGCCCCGAGGGCGGCGCCGGTGAGGGTGACGCCGCCGGCCCGCAGCAGGGTCCGTCGCGAGAGCCCGAAATCGTCCGCCATGCCACCCCGTCTCGGTCGGTTGAGAGGCGGGGAAACCCGGCGCCGGTTGGCAGAGTTCCGTGCTTCGGCTCAGTGCAGCCGGTCGGGCGGGGCGGCCGCGTTCCAGGCGGCGCCCGCTTCGACCTCCGTCGCGACCTCGCGCGGCGGTCCTTCGAGGAAAGCGAGGCCGGCCTGGGTGCCGCTGCGCCAGACGATCTCGGCGCGGCGGGTCTGATCGCGGCAGGCCACCGTGAGGTCGACGACGCGCGGCAGAACCACGTCCTCCGCGATCACGATGCGGACGCCGGTGAGCGAATGATCCCGAAGGCGGCACTCGACTTCCGGGAGGAACGCCGCGATGCGCAGGGTGCCGCCGTAGCAGGCGCGGCGGCGATCACATTGGCGGCGCTCGATCGGGGGCGTCGTCAAGGTCACAGGCGTGTTTCCCATCTCAGGTTGCTACTTCGATAATGCAGCCAAGCATGAAAGGCTTCCTAGAGTCAGGCGTAACCATTCGTTAAGCTTAACGCCTGGCCGCAGCCGGCGCGTCACTCGGGCGGGGGCGGGTCGGGGGCCTCGACGCCGCCGCTGCGCTGAAGCTGGAGCGCCACGAACCAGCAGAGAGCCGCCCAGGCGGCGCCGATGCACCAGCCGGCCAGCACGTCGCTCGGCCAGTGGACGCCGAGGTAGATCCGGCTGATCCCGACCAGCAGGGTCATGGCGACGCCCAGCGCCAGCACCAGCGCCTTGACCCGGCGGTGGCGGTCGATCCGCGCGATCAGCGTCGCCAGGGTCAGGTAGGCGATCGCCGACATCATGGCGTGCCCGCTCGGGAAGCTCGCGGTGAACACGTCCATGCCGTGCGGCACCAGGTCCGGCCGCGGGCGGTGATAGAACAGCTTCAGCACCGTCGAGACCAATTCGCCGCCGCCGACCGCGCCGACCACGAACAGGCCGACCCGGCGCTTGCCCGACAGGGCGAGGTAGGCCGCCACCGCCACGGTGAGGAGGACGATGGTGAAGACGCTGCCGAGCCCGGTGATGTCGCGCATCGTCTCTTCGAGCCAGGGCGGCCCGATCGGATCGGAGAGGTCGGCGGGGTTGCGCAGGGCCAGCAGGATCCGGCGGTCGAGCGCCTCGGTGGAGCCCTCGCCGACCTCGTGGGCGAGCGCGAAGAACGCGTAGCCGAGCCCGCTGACGCAGATCAGCGCCAGCAGCGGCCCGACCTCGTTGAGGCGCAGCCGGAGCCAGACGGAGGTGGCGTGGGAGAGGAAGGGGATGCGGCGGACGAAGGTGGGCGCACGCATCGGCGACATCCCGCTCACGCGTTCTCACCGAACGCGAACTGCGCCCGCTCGTCCCACGGGCCGCCGAGATAGCGCCAGAGCCGCGTCGCCGGCGCGGTGAAGTGGAACGGCGCGAAGTCGTCGGCGAGGGCGGCGTGGAGCGCGCGGGCGGTCTCGGGATCGACCTTGTTCTGCACGGTGACGTGCGGGCGCCAGCCCTGCTTGTCCTGCGCCGTGAGGTGCGCCTCGAAGGTCTTGGCCAGGCGTGCGCGAAACGCCGACAGCGCCTCGGATTCGAGCACGTAGGCGACCCCGCGGCCTGTGAAGCGCAGGCCCGTCACCGCGACCACCGGCGGCGGCACGGTGCGGGCGAGCATCGCGATCGTCTCGCGCACCCCGGGCTCGGCCGCGCCCGGCAGGTTGTGGAACAGCGTGGCATGGGCCGGAATGTGGTTCAGCGCCTTCGGGAAGTGGCGCCGGCGCAGGCCGTCGAACCGCGCGAACGTCTCCGCATCGAAGGCGAGCGTCAGGATCAGCGGCGCCGCGTCGGCGTCCGGCTCCCCGGTGTTTCGTGTCGGCGTATCGGGCATGCGGGCTCTCGGTCGCGGCCGAACGAAGATGGCGCAGGGCGCGGTCAGGTCCAGTAGAGGATGCGCGCGGCGGGCAGGTCGCGGGAGAGCGCAGCGAACAGGGTGGCGCGCATCGCGGCCATCACGTCCTTGGGGAAGACGTACTTCACCGAGCCGAACTTGGTGAGCTTCCTGGTGCGCCCGGCCTCGTCGAGCGGCAGGTCGGAGCCCGGATACCAGCCCTGCAGCACCTGCTTCGAGCCCGGCGTGAAGCGGTGGGTGATCAGCTCGGCGGTGAGGTCGAGGTCGGGAACGCCCGCCAAAGCCTCGGCCGCCTCGCGGATCAGCGCGGCGTAGCCTGCCTCCCAGTCCGGCACCGGCAGGATCGGCGCGATGGTGAGGCCGACGGGATAGCCCGCCAGCGCCACCGCCCGCATCGCCCCGAGCCGGGCGTCGAGGCTCGCGGTGCCGCCCTCGTAGCGCGTGGCGGCGCGGGCGTTGACCGAGAACCGGATGCGGGTGCGGCGGCGGTGCGGAAGGTCGAGCAGCGGCTCGACGGCGGCGAACTTGGTGGTGAAGCGCAATTGCACCGGCGCCTCCCAGGCGCCGAAATGCCGGATCGCCGCCGAGAGCGACCCGGTGAGGTGCTCGATACCGAGCGGATCGGTGTAGCACGAGGCCTCGAAGGTGGTGCCCTCCTGCGCCCGCTCGGCCTGGGCGGAGGTGACCGCGCCCTGGCCGAGGTAAGCTTCGAGATTCCCGAGGATCGCGTCGAGGTTGGCGTAGGCGCGCGTCAATGGCGGCCCGGAGAGCGAGCCGGCGAGGTAGCAGTACTGGCAATGGGCCGGGCAGCCCTCGGCCAGGTCGAAGCGCCAGTCGGCCGAGGGCGGGATCGGCTGCAGCCGGAGCTTGGTCGGCGGCGCCACGACGAGGGCGAGCGTCGCCTTCGCCTCGACGTAGGCCCGGCGCGGGTCGGCGTGGCGCAGGCCGGTGAGGCGGTTGGCGGGCAGGCGTTCGACTGGGATGCCCTGCGCCTCCGCGCGGGCGAGCATCGCCCGTCCGTGCGCGTGCTCCAGGGCAGCCGGCGTCACCAGCACGCGCCGCGGTCGCCACAGGCGCGCCGGCCGGGCGGGCGAGGGAGCCGACGACGGCGGCGCGAGGGCCGGTGGCGGCGCGAGGGTCTGGGCGGTCTCCATGGTTTGCGAACGCCGCGGCCCCTGCGCCGGCTCCTGACTTCCGCCGGGCGCGGCCTGCGGCTAAAGCACCGCCATGGCCTCGCAGCGTTCTCCCGTCCCCCCCGTCCGGGAAACCGTCCACGAGGGGCGCGACGGCTGGCTGTTCCTGATCGGCGGCAGCAACGACGTCATGGAGCGCTACCGCGGCACCTTGCGCCAATGGTGGACCCTGCGCGGCTGGACCCGGCTGATGACGGCGCGCGCCGCCCGCGCCGCCCGCCTCGGCATCCGCTGCGTCCAGTTCATCGTGCCCGAGAAGCTCTCGGTCTACGACCACATGACGATCGACCTGCCCTACGACCCGTCGCGCGCCTCGACCCGACGGCTCGCCCGCAAGCTCGCGGGACAGGCCGCCTACCTCGACCTGCTCGGCCCCTTCCGCGCCGCCCGCGACGGGCCGGCGCCCCTCTACCTGAAGACCGACACGCATTGGTCGGCGGACGGGTGCCTGCTCGCCTACCGCGAGCTGATGCGTGCCCTCGCCGCAATCCCGCCGGCCGACATCGGCGCGCGCCCCGCCCTCGTCATGGATCGGGTGATGGACCTCGGCGCCAAGCTGCCGGGCCGGCCGGTCGAGCGGCTGGTGCGCCCGCAGATCCAGCGGGACGCGGTGCGCGTCGAGGCCGGCGCGCTGCTCGCCGCCTACGAGGCGGAGGGCCGCGAGCGCGACCTGCACACGGGGGCGCACGTGGTCTACCGCAACGACAACCCGGCCGCGGACCCGCGGCGCGTGGTGCTGTTCGGCGATTCCTACGCGCATTTCGCGCCCATGCTGCTCACGGGGCTGCTCGCCGAGAGCTTCGCCGAGGTGCACTTCGTGTGGTCGGCGAACCTCGATTGGGCCTACGTCGAGCGGGTGCGCCCCGACATCCTGCTGTTCGAGCTGGCCGAGCGCTTCCTCGCCCGCCTGCCGAGCGACGACTTCGACGTGGCCGCCGGGCGCAGGGTCGCGACGGTCTAAGCGAGTTTTGCAAAAGTGGCCGCCGGTTTTTCGTCAAAAACTTGCAGCGGACCAAGGACTTGAGCAGGGTCGCGTTGCCGACGCGGCTCTGCTCAGGGCGTCGGCTGGACCAGGCTGGTCTCCGTCAGGGCGTCGTCGATTTGGAAGGCGCGGTACCCGTCCGGCGTCGCGGCGATGCCGAACAGCAGGACGAGGATCGCGAGGATTCCAGCCAGGCCCAGCGTCACCCCGTCGGCCTGCCGTCGCAACCCGTGGATCGTGGCGCATCCGGCGGTGAACACGGCCGCCTCGGCGGCGGGAATCGCGAGGGCGAGCGACATCGATCCTCCATTCAGGCCATCTCGGCGCGGTCGCGCCGGGCGTCCCACGGCCCGGCCGCAACCGCCGAGCAAGATAGCCAAGCCAGACAACCAAGCAGGAAACGGGCTAGGTTTTGCACCGACCCTTCTTCCCTTCCGCGCAAGGCCGGCCCGAGGGGCGGGCGGACGCGCGCAGCACCGGAAACGCATCGCATGGGATTGCTCGTCGACGGCGCCTGGCAGGACCAATGGTACGACACCAAGTCGACCGGTGGCCGCTTCGAGCGCAAGGCCTCGGCGTTCCGCAGCTGGGTCACCGCCGACGGCGCCCCGGGCCCGTCGGGGGAGGGCGGGTTCGCGGCCGAGGCGGGGCGCTACCACCTCTACGTCTCGCTCGCCTGCCCGTGGGCGCACCGCGCCCTCATCGTGCGGGCGCTGAAGGGCCTGGAGGACGCGATCTCCGTCTCCGTCGTCGATCCGCACATGGGCTCGGAGGGTTGGGTGTTCGGCGACAGCCCCGGCGCCACCCCCGATCCGATCCACCACGCGACGCGGCTCTACGAGGTCTACCGCGCCGCCGACCCGCACTATACCGGCCGCGTCACCGTGCCGGTGCTGTGGGACCGCAAGAAGCGGACGATCGTCTCGAACGAGTCGGCCGAGATCATCCGCATGTTCGATTCGGCCTTCGGCGGCACCGGGCCGGACCTCTGCCCGGACGACCTGCGTGAGTCGATCGATGCCGTGAACGCCCGGGTCTACGACCGGGTCAACAACGGCGTCTACAAGGCGGGCTTCGCCACCGAACAATCCGTCTACGAGGAGGCCTTCGCCGCGCTGTTTTCCGAGCTCGACGCCCTCGAAGCCCGCCTCGACGGCCAGCGCTATCTCTGCGGCGCGCAGCTGACCGAGGCCGACATCCGGCTGTTCACGACGCTGGTGCGGTTCGATGCGGTCTATGTCGGGCACTTCAAGTGCAACCGGCGGCGCATCGCCGACTACCCGAACCTGTCGAACTACCTGCGCGACCTCTACGCCCTGCCGGGCGTCGCCGGGACGGTGAACCTCGTCCACATCAAGCGGCACTATTACGAGAGCCACCCGACCATCAACCCGACGGGCATCGTGCCGGCGGGGCCGGACCTGGACTTCGCCGCGCCCAACGACAGGGCGCTGCGCTTCGGCGCGTGAAGCGCGAACTTGTGGCGCGAACTTGCAGCGCGAACTTGCAAACCGGACTCGACGGATGCGCGCGGCGCGTTAGATCGCCGCCATGACGATCGCACAGACGCTCCGCCGCCTCGCCCTCCTCACCGCGCCCCTGGCGCTCGCCGGCCCCGCCTGGTCGCAGGCGGCGGTGCAGCTCGAGGGCACCTGCGAGAAGCTGGTGATCGAGGGCAAGGACGCCACCGCCGCCTGCAAGCCGACGCTCGGGAACGCCGCCGAGCGCCGCCGCACGACCTTCGACTTCACCACCACCGACGGACGCACCCTGAGCTTTAGCGGCACCGGCGCGCAGCAGGAGCGCACGGAGGAAACCGATCCGCTCCAGCCGATCAACCTCGTCACCGCCGGCACGTCGAGCGACAAGGGGATCGTGCGCAACCCGACGCCGGCGGTCGGCGCCTGCACCTTCTCGACCCCGGCCCCGGGCAAGACTACCATCGCCTGCGAGGCTTCGGCGCCGGACGGGCGCACCTTCGCCGGCACCTTCGTGACGCAGGCGAAGGCCGCCTCGGGAGCCCCGGCGCAGTAAGCCGCCTTTTTTCGAAGACGTCGGCCACTCCGCCTCCGGGAGATCGCTCCCGGGGGGCATGTCTCGCGCCGCGACGCCGGCCAGACGAGGATGGCGGCAAGATCGCACCGGCGGCGACCTGGCGCACGGATTCCCTTGCGGACAGAGCGCGTTCCGCACTGGTCAGCCGGGCGCCTGAGTCCCATGTACCGCACTAGGTGACACTTGGTTCCAAGGCCCGATACCGCATGCTGAACGACACGCTCGCGACGGACGCGCATCCCGGTGCGTCCGACCTGATCCGAGAGACCACCACGACCGGATTCCGGCAGGACGTGATCGCCGAGTCGGCGAACCGCCCCGTGCTGGTCCTGTTCTGGTCGCCCCGCGCCCCGTCGAGCAAGACGCTGCTGACGGTGCTCGAAAAGTTCGTCCGCGCGGCCGCCGGCAAGGTCGTCCTCGTCAAGATGAACGTCGACGAGCATCCGGCGGTCTGGGGCCAGATCGGCCAGCAGCTCGGCCTGCAGGGCGTGCCCGCCGTGGTCGCCATCGACCAGGGCCGCCCGGTCGACATGTTCGAGGGCGCCCTGCCCGAGGCCCAGATCAAGACGTTCTTCGATCGTCTCGCCGGGCCGAGCGAGATCGACCAGGTGATGGCGGAAGCCGCACAGGCGCTGGAGGAGGGCGACCTCGCCGGCGCCTCCGAGCTCTATGCCGCCGTGCTTGGGCAGCAGCCCGACAACGTCGCGGCACTCGCCGGCCTCGCCAAGATCCAGCTCGACGCGGGCGAGCTCGAGAACGCCAAGCAGGTGCTCGCGATGGTGCCGGAGGCCAAGGCCGCCGACCCGGGGCTCGCCGGCATCCGCGCCGCGATCGAGCTGGCCGAGCAGGCCGCCGCGCTCGGCGACCTCGCCGGCCTCGAGACCGAGGTCGCGGCCAACCCCGACGCGCATCAGGCCCGGTTCGACCTGGCGTTGGGGCTCAACGCCGGCAACGAGCGCGAGAAGGCGGTCGATCACCTGATCGAGATCATCCGCCGGGACCGCACCTGGAACGAGGACGGCGCGCGCAAGCAGCTGCTTCAGTTCTTCGAGGCCTGGGGCCCGATGGACCCGGCCGCGATCCGCGGGCGGCGCAAGCTCTCGACGCTGCTGTTCGCGTGAGGTCGGACTCCGAAGGTTTCGTATCGCTGGAGGCGTCATGAGCACGCATGCGGGCTACAAGGGTCCGGGCGATTGCCCCCCCGTCATCCCGGTCTTCCCCCTGCCCGGCGCCCTGCTGCTGCCGCGCGGGCAGATGCCGCTCAACATCTTCGAGCCGCGCTACCTCGCCATGGTGGACGACGCGCTGCGGACCGACCGGGTCATCGGCATGATCCAGCCAGACGCCGAGGGCGGCGCCTCGCCGATGAGCCCGAAGCTGTACCGGGTCGGCTGCGCCGGCCGCATCACCCAGTTCGCCGAGACCGGCGACGGCCGCTACCTGCTGTCGCTGACCGGCATCGGCCGCTTCCGGGTGATGAGCGAGTTCGCCACCACCGGCGCCTACCGCCGCTGCCAGGTCAGCTACGACGACTTCGCCATCGACTTCACCGCGCGCGCCGGGGAAGACGCCGTGGACCGCGACGGCGTCCTGCGGGCCCTGCGCGACTTCGTCGATTCCAACGACCTCAAGGTCGACTGGGCGGGCATCGAGGAGGCTCCGAACGAGGCGCTGGTCAACGCGCTCTGCATGATGAGCCCGTTCGGCGTCCGCGAGAAGCAGGCGATGCTCGAGGCGCCCGACCTGAAGACCCGCGCCGAGATCTTGGTCGCGGTCACCGAGATGGAGATGGTGCGCAGCACCGGGCCCGAGCCGACGATGCAGTAGCGGGCGTTCCCACGGCGGGTTCGGCGATGACGAACGCCTGCGCCTCCGCTACCAACCGGCACGGCTTCGAACGGAGATCGAGAGCATGACGCAGGACATGACCACCCCGGGCACCGCCGTCGAGGCGACCCGCGTCGACCCGAAGCTGCTCGAGCTGCTGGTCTGCCCGCTGACCAAGGGCACCCTCGACTACGACGCCGGCCGCCAGGAACTGATCAGCCGCTCGGCCAAGCTCGCCTACCCGATCCGCGACGGCATCCCGATCATGCTGCCGGAAGAGGCGCGCCAGCTCACGGACTGATCGGCACGAGGAGCCAGGCATGGCCTTCAAGGCGAAATCGGCCTCCGAGACCAAGGCCGCCGACCTCGCGTCGGCCCTCGTGCGCATCGCCGACCGGGACGGCGTGCCGCTTCAGGTCGGCGTCGACCGGCTGCGCCAGGGCAACCCGCGCCTGACGCCGCTGGCGATCGGGCAGCTCTACCGCAAACACCGCGACCACCTCGACGCCGCGCTCGCCGAGCGCGGCTACGTCCTCGTCGGCTATGCCGACCAGGGTCCGGGCCGCGGCATGGAATTCGCGATCGACCCGGCCTGACGCCGCACTCTCGGCCGACGCAAGCCGCGCCGACGCGAGGCACGCCGACGAACGTGCCGCGGTGCCCGTCCGCCCGCCCCCGTGCTAGGGGACGGCATGCCCCGCTGGCTTTTCCTCACCTTCGCCGCCGCCATCGTGCTGGCCGTGTTCGGCAGCGCCTTCATCGCCCTGAGGGGCGCGCCGGCCAAGCCGTCGATCTCCGAGCCGGCCGCCGCCCCGCGCTGAATCGCGTTTCGCGCGATCGATCGCGCGAGAGCATGTTCCGTGATCTCTGGATCACGGAACATGCTCTAATACCAAGTCTCATGGGTAGGAACCCATGAGGTCCGGCGGATTGCCGCCGCCCCGCAGTCGCGGGGGCCAGACTTCGATGAGTCGGGCTCATCGAGGTCTGGTATAACTTGCTGTGTGGTCGCACTTTCCTCATGCGAGCCGGCATCCACCTCGCTTGAAAATGCGCTAGGGCGCCGCGTCCTGGCGTGCCGACGCGATCAGGCGGTCGCCGTCCTCGCGCAGCAGCAGGCGGTCCACGACGAGGGCGTCGACGGATTTCGTGACCGCCGCAATGTAGGCGTCCGCGCTCGCGTAGCGCTCCTCCAGGGACGGGCGTGGGTCGCCGGCCGCCTCGCGTTCGGCCCGCGTGCGCGCGAAGCCGATCTGGCTGCCCTCGCGATCGCACAGGGCGCCGGCCGGGAACGGGTCGGCGTAGAGGTTCCAGCCGGTGAAGGTCGCGCGCGGGGCCGCGACAGCGGGCAGGCGGATGCCCGCCGCCTCGTTGCCGTCCGCGTCGACACGCGGCACCAGCGGCCGGTACTGCGGCCCGGTCTCGGGGCGCGGGTCGACATAGGTGGAAAACCGCGCGATCGCGTTGGGCGTCGTCGGCACGGGTGTGCCCACGAGGAACGGGAAGCCGGCGTCGGCGGCCTCCACCAGCGTGCCGTCCGACAGGCGGGGGACGCGGCTCTCCGGCGGAGCCTTGCCCGCGGTCACCCATTCCTCGAGCGCGACGAGGAGCGCCCGCAGGGCCGGCGCCGGGTTCAGGGTGCTGCGCGGGTTCGCGCACGCCCCCTTGGTCGAGGTCAAGCCGGCGCGCCCGTAATGGAATCCGCTGGAGACCAGGAAGGCGCGCGACGTCTCGGGCAGCGGCATGTCGGACCGGCCGAGCGGGTCCGTCGTGAGCATCGAGGCGCCCTTCTGCCAATACTCGGTGCCGGTGTTCACCTCGATCAGGAGCGGGTCGAAGCCGTCGTCGCGCATGAGCGCGCCGGTCCGGCCGGTGATCGGGTCGTGCTGCCGCGCGGTGGAGAACGGAAAGGCGTTCTCGGGATAGAGGTGGTCCTCGTGCTGCGTGTTGGTGCGGGAGGGCTGCCCGAACCGGGCGTTGAGGAAGATCCCGCCGACGCCCGCGATGTGCGAGAGCATGCCGTCGAAGACCCGGCGGCCGGCCTCGTCGCGGTTGAAGCCCTGGAAGACGAAGTCGCGCAGGTAGCGCCCGCTCTGCGAGATGCCGAGGGCGACGGCGTGGCGGATGGAGCCGCCGGCCGGGTTCGCCCCGTCGGCCGCGGCGCCGCGCAGATAGCCCACCACGTCCCGCGTCGCGGCGAAGCCGACGCCGAGCACCTTCGGCTCGGTGGCCTGGTAGGTGAGCTCGTAGAGCGACCCCGGCAGCGGCTTGGTGCCCTTGGGCAGCAACTCGAGTTGCCGCGGCGTCGCGTAGTGCCAGGCGTCGGCCGGGACCGGCCGCGGCGGGTCGCCCTCGCGGCGGCGGACGGTGAGCTGCGCGCCGGCCTTGTCGGGGCTCACGGCCTTGTCCTGGCTCGCGGCCTTGAAGGTGAGGTAGAACGGCGCCTCGGGCGGCCCGCGCGTGGCGCTGACGAGCTCGTCGCGCACCGTCTCGACGATCGGCTTGCCGTCGCGCGTCGCCACCGGAACGTCGATCGCCATGCCGCCCTGTTGGCGCAGGGCGTCCGCCTCCCAGCCCGACCAGACCACCGTGTCGCCGCGGCGCAGGACGAGGCCGGTTCCGGCATCCGCGGCGGAGCGCGGATCGTTGACGGCTTGGGCCGCCTGCGCCGGCGCGTCGAGCACCCAGTTGAACAGGAACTTGCGGCCGCGGTTCAGCACCTCGAACAGCAGCGTGCCGCTCCCGCGGGCGGGGTCCTTCGGGCGCAGCATGAAGAGGTCGGTTTTGTATTCGACCAGGCCGCGGGCGTTTCGCGGCGCCAGCGCGATGTCGACGATGCCGGCGTTGGCCGGGTCCGCCGGGTCGAGCTCGCCGCGGGCCGTGCCGACGACGCGCTCGTAGGCGCCGGCCGCACCGAACGCGGCTCCGTCGGCGAAGGGCTGGACCGCCGTGACGTCGATCCCGACGATGCGGGCCTCCGCGGGCGCGGCGCACAGCGCGCAGCCGAGCGCGGCGAGGATGGCGCCGTTGGTTCGCATGGTCACTCCCTGGTCCGGCTCGAAGAAGGCCGGTGCGGTCAGCAACCACACGTTGGGGCAAGCGTCGAGGGGGTGCGTCGTCCGAGAGGTGCCGACCTCGCCGACCTGTCAGCCGAGAGAGCCGGTCGCCGGTCCGGCGACGATCGACGGCACGGGCTGTCGGACATCGATGCTGCCGACGCAAAAAAGGCGCCCGTATCGGGCGCCTGCGGAGAGGCCGAGCGTTGATCTTGCGAGGTGTGATGGATGGTGCTGCGAGGGGGGATCGAACCCACGACCTCCTCATTACCAATGAGGTGCTCTACCACTGAGCTACCGCAGCGACGGCTTTTCGGGGCCCGCGAGGGGGCGTCTCCGTCCGACCGAGAGGGGCTTTAAGGGATCGGCGGCGGCTTGGCAATCGCGTCTGGCGGTCCTGGCGGCGCAATCGACCGGACGGCTCACGATTTGGCGCGACCGTCCTTCTTCAGCGCCGCGCGGATGATCGCCGCGAGGCCGGGCTCGGTGACCGCCTCGGCAGCTTCGGCCGGCGTGAACCAGCGCTGCTCGCGCTCGTGCTGCTCCGGCCAGCTCTTGCGGTGCTTGCGTACCTCGAGGGGGAACACCTTCACCTGGCACAGCACCGCATCGCGGTTCTTCAGGCGCTTCTGGTAGAGGTAGAAGCCGAGCGGCCGCTTGCCGATCTGCCCGAGCACGCCGGCCTCCTCGTAGGCCTCGCGTGCCGCCGCCTCGAACGGCTTGCGCCCCTTCATCGGCCACCCCTTCGGGATCACCCAGCGCCGGCTCTCGCGAGAGGTGACGAGGAGGACGCTGTAGCTCCCGTCGGGCTCGCGCCGGAACGGCAGCGCCCCGACCTGCGGGCGCGCCTCGCGCTCGTCGTCGAGCGGCATCGTCGTCATGCCCGCCGCCCCCGGGCGGCCGCGCCGAAGCGTGCATGGCGCGCAAACACGTGCGGCCCGGTCGCGGCCAGGACGATGCGGTTTCCAGGACCGGAACGGGGATGGAACAGCGGCGAAGCCTCTCGGATCGGATAGTTACCCGGCAAATAATCGATCCGGGTCGTCCAGGGAAGCGGATGCCCTGCGACATCCAGGCCATTTCCCGCCCATGACACGGACCTGACCCGGGTCAAACGCGCCAAGTCACGGCTCGGTCCCGTCCTGTCGGACAATCTGGTGTTGCAGGACGCTTGATCGAGATGGATGTCCGATGAAAGCCCGACGCGAGGCAGGGTTCGTACCTGCGCCCAGTCCGGTCAGCCGAACCGGCGGGCCTTGGCTTCTGCATCCTCGTTCGGGCTGCCCGGAGGAAGGGGCTGCGGCAGGACGACGGGGCTTGCGGTGCCCGCCGGCATCGGTCCGGGCTCGGCGAGGTTCGCGGATGAGCCGGTCGCAGGTCCGGTCCGTGCCGAGGGGGCGCCGGCCGGCAGGGTGGTGGCCGACGTCGCGCCGTTCGGCGGTATCACGGCCGCCGGCTTCGGCTCGGTCGTCGAGACGCTCGCGGGGAAGGCGGGCGCCGGGTTCGCGGTGGGCGGCGCGGCCGGGCGCGGTGCCGCGAGGGCGGCGGACTCGGCCTCGGGTGCGGCGCTCTCGAACGGCTCCTGGCCTGTGAGCAGGTTCGGCGGCGCCTGCCAGACGAAGGCGTCGATGCGGCCGGAGACCGGGGAGATCGGCTCCCAGGTCGGCGAGGCGACGCCGTCGGCGATCCAGACGGGGTCGCGCGGGGCATGCGCGGCACGCGCCAACCACTCGCGGGCGCGGCCCGAGCCGGCGCCGTGCTCGGCTTCCTCGATCCGCGCCATCATCAGGCAGGTCCGCACGGTCGGGCCGTCGTCGAGGAGCGGCTGGATCGCCTCGCGCGCCTTGGCGAAGTCGCGGGCGTCGAAGGCGGCCTGGGCGAGGGCGAGGCGCGCCTCGGGGGTCCAGGACGAGAGCTTGGCCAGGGTCTCGGCCCGCGTCAGGCGGTCCCGCACGGAATCACCCGTGCGCAGGTTGAGGTAGACCTTGGCGAGGTCCGGGTGCGGGTTGGCCTTCCAGGCCGCCTCGACGATCTTGGCGGCCTTCTTCAGGTCGCCGCGGCGCGCCAGCAGGCGCCCGGCGATGCAGGCGGCGGGAACGAGGTCGGGCGCGAGCTTGACCGCCTGGAGCGCGCGCTCGGTGGCGGCTTCGGGCTCGCCGGCCTCGCGCACCTGCGCCATCGCGGTGAGCAGGACCGCGCGCTGGCGGCGCGCCTCCGCCTTCTCGATCAGCCCGAGGGAGCCGCGGCGCTCGACGATCTCAAGCGCGCCGCCCCAATCGCCGTCGGCGCATTGCGCCTCGAGCACGGCGTCGTTCGCCCAGGTGACGCTGGGGGCGAGGCGTGCGGCTTCCGCGGCGTAGGCGCGGGCGGAGACGTCGTCCTCGCGGCGGCGGGCCTCGACGAACAGGCCGCGCAGGCCGAGCACCCGGGTCTCGGGGTCATCGACCATGCGCTGGAAGGCGCTCTCGGCCGCCTGCCGGTCGCCGGAGATCTGCGCCGCCTGGGCCTTGAGCAGCAGGGTCAGCGGCTCGGCGCCGAGAAGGCGCTCGGCGTCGCCCGCATGGCGGCGGGCGGCGAGCGGGTCGCCCGACCCGACGGCGACCATGCCGCGCGACAAGGCGGTGAAGCCCTTCGCCCGGCGCCGCTCGCGCGAGCCGTTCACCAGGGTGTCCGGCAGGGTGATGAGGCCGCGCACCACGGCCCAGACCAGGCCGAGCACGATCGCCGCGACGCCGACGCCGACGAGCGCGATGGCGAGGCTGGTGGCCACCTCGTACCCGTTCCACACGATGGTGACCGAGCCGGGTCGGTCGGCGATCCACACCGCCCCGAAGGCGGCGACGGCAAGCAGGGCCAGGAAGGCGAGGGCGCGCCACATGAGGTCGGGTACTCCTGTCAGCCGCGAGAACGGCGTCGCGTCGCGACGAGGTCGTGGGCGGGGGCGTCGGGCGCCCCCGCGGGATGGTGTGTCGCCGCGATCACGACTTGAGACTGATCACGGCTTCGATGCGATCACGGCAAGGAATGCATCAAGGTTTGGCGGCCGGCGCGGTCGTCGGCAGGCCCTTGAAGGCGTCGGAGAGCAGCGCCTGCGCCGCCTGCGCCGCGGCGGCCCGCGCCGTCAGCGTCGCGCCGAAGCCGCCGGCCTGCGCCTTCAGGTCCTGCGGCATCGCCGCGTAGGCCTGCGACGCCTCGAGCAGCGCGCCGCTGTCGAGCGCCGCCTGGACCTTCGCCACCGGATCGGTGTCGGCGGCCTCGGCCGTTTGCGGCGCGTCGACCTTGCGGACCTGCACGATCGAATCCGCGATGCTGAGGAAGCGGCTCTTCAGGTCGCCGTTGGCGGCCACGTCCTTGGAGGCCGCCGCCTTGCGCGCCGCCGCCGCCTTGTCGGCGATCGGCCGGAACTCGGCGGCGAGCTGGTCGGCCGTGGGCGCGCCCTTGTCGGCGAAGGGCGCCAGGGCGTCGATCCGGCTCGCGTCGCCGGTCTCGAGCTTGCGCAGGGTCGCCAGCGGCTCGGCATAGGGCACGCCGGCGTCGAGCGCGGCAGCGATCCGGTCCGCTGTGACGACCTTCAGCGCGGCCTGTACGGTGCTGGCCTCGGCCCGCAGTGCCACCGCCTTGTCGAGGGCCGCGACCTTCTCCGCCTGCTCCTGCAGGCGCCGGTCGAGGGCCTTGGTCGCCGCCTCGGCTGTGCTCCTGCCAGCCTCGGCCGCCTCGCGGCTGGCCTGGGTCGCGGTCTGGACCGCCTCGGTGGCGGCCTTCACTCGGTCGTCGAGGGTCTTCTGCAGGGCGTCGAGGCGCTGGCCGAGCGCCTGGTCGGCCTCGGCGTTCGCCTTGGTGCGCGTCTCGACCTCGCCCTGGAGCGCGGCGAGCTTCGGGGCGAGGTCGGCCGCCGGCGCGCGCGCCGCCTTGTCGGGCGCCTTGTCCTCGAGCGCCTTCACGCGCCCGTCGAGGGCGGCGAGCTGCTTCGGCCCGTCGCCGGCCTGGGTCGCGCCGAGGCGCGCATCCGCCGGCTGGTCGCGGCCCGGCTCCTCCTGCAGGGCGGAGACGCGCTGGTCGAGGCTGTCGAGGCGGGCGGCGATGTCGGAGGGGAGCGCGGCCGGGGCCGGGCTCGCGTCCTGGCCCGCGGCCTGCGTGGCCGGCGCGCCGGCGGCGCGGTCCAGGGCCTGCTTGGCCGTGGCTTCGGCCGCCTTCACCGCGTCGGGCAGCGGCTTCAGCGTCGCCTCGTTGGCGGCGACGCGCTTGTCGAGGGCGGAGACCGCGTCGCGCGGGCTCAAGGACGCCATCCGCTGGTCGAGGCCGGTGAGCTGGCCGGAGATGCGCTGGTCGAGCGCGGTGAGCCGGGCGTCGTCTCCGGCGTTGCCGAGGATGCCGGCGCGTTCCACCGCGAAAAGCAGGCCGGCGCCGATGACGCCGCCGAGCAGGCCCGCGGTCGCCACCGAGCCGAAGCCCGGCCCGCGGGCGGCGGGAACGTCGGCCGGGCCGACGCGCGGCGGGGCGCTGCCGGAGCCGGCGGGCTTGGCGCCGGCCGTCGCGGCACCTGGCTTGCTGTCGGAAGCCTTGTCGTCGGAAGCCTTTTCGGAAGTTTTGCCGTTGGATGCGGCCATGCCGGCAGCGAGGCCCGCTGCGCCGGCCGCCGCCGCCTTGGCGTCGCCGCGCACGTCGCCCTTCGCGTCCGGCTTCTTCGCGGCGTCCTCGACGCGCTTGGCCTTCAGGTCGATGATCGGCCCGTCGGTGAGGGCGCCCGTGGGGCGCGGCCCGCCTTGGGCCGGGCCGCCGGCGGATTTCGGCGGCTCGGTGGTCGCACCGGGGCGACCGAACTCGGGCTTGCCGGCGTCCGGCTTGTTCGTCTCGGGCTTGCCCGGCTCCTTTGCAGCGGCCGATCCGGCCGGTACGCCGGAGAGCCCGGGCTTGCCAGGCTCGGTGCCAGGCTTGCCCGTCGGGCTTGCCGCGCTTGCGCCCGGGGCGACCGCGGGCTTGGCCTCGGTCTTCGTCGGATCCGACGCCGCGGACGACGGCTGAGCCGGGCGGCCGGGTTCGATCTTGGGGTTGGCGGAGGTCGGCGGATCGGTCCGGCCAGCCTCGGGCTTCGACGCCGGGGTGGGGGCGGACGAGGACGAAGGCGAGGCGACGGAAGCCGCCGGCTTGCCCGGTTCGAGCTTGCCGGCTTCGAGCTTGCCCGGCTCCGACTTCACGTGGATGCCCGGCGGCAGGGTGTCGGAGGGGCGGCCCTGCGGCGTCGCGGGCGCTCCGGGCTTGCCGGCCTGCGCGGGAGGGGCGTTCGGAGTCGTCGGGCCGTCCTTCGCGGCGCCCGGGGTCGGGGTTCCGGCGTTCGAGCGGTCGGCGTCGTTGGATGGTGGCTTCACGGCCGTTGTCTCTCCCGTCTCGACGTGCCCGGCGCGGCGGTTCTGCCCGGCGCCCCGATCTCAAGCGTTTCCGCGACCCCGCGCCGCCTCGTGCGACACTTCCCTACCATCCCCGGTTCGAACCGGGCGAGACCCGATCCGACGGCATCGCAAGGATGTCAGGACAGGCCCGCGAGGAGGTCGTCCTCGCGCGGTCGCCCAGCGACGAAATGGGCCGCGACCCCGGCTTGGTCCAGGGCTGCCGCCACGTCGTCCGACAGGCAGTAATGCCTCAACGCGCCGAAAGCTCCGCCGTGTCCGGCCGCTTCCGACAATCGATGCGCCACGCGTGCGCTGCGGCGGGAGTAGTGCAGGGCGGCATCGAGCCCGGGCGGCGTCGCGGCCAGCGCGGAAAAGACCGCGTCCGGCAGGTGCGGCACGGCCTCGGCCGCGTAGGCCACGTGCGTCGCGATCGCGTAGCCCGCAGCCGTCAGCGCCGCGGCGGGCTCGGCCTTGCGCTCGGCGCCCGCCAGATGGAGCAGGCGCGCGCCGGCCGCGAGCCTGCCCCGCACCAAGGCGGCGAGCGCGACGGCGTCGCCCGCGCCGACCGCGACCGGTCCGAGCCGCGCCTCGGCGAGCGCCGCCGTACGCGCGCCGACGGCGAAGACCGGGATTCCGCGCAACGCCCCGGCGTCGGTGGTCGCGAGCACCGCGTCGAGGGCGTTCGCGCTGGTGAGGATCAGGCCGTCGAAGGGTCCGTGCGGCAGGGCCGCGCCGGTGGGGCGCACCGCCAGCACCGGCGCCACCAGCGGCCGGTGGCCGAGCGCGGCCAGGCGTTCGCCGGTGCGCGCGGCGCCGGGCTCTGGCCGCGCCACCCAGATCCGCACCTCAACCCTCCAGGTCGAGGCGGATGCCGTGATGCGCCGTGGCGCCCGGCGCCAGCAGGCGCTGCGCGTCCCGCTCGGCGAGTTCGCCCGAGAAGCCGGCCCAGTCGGCATGCCCGGTCCAGGCTTCGAGCGACAGGAACGGCGCCGTCGGCTTCGTCCACACCGCCAGGTGCGGAAAGTCCTCCACCGCCATCCGGATCGCCCGGCCGCCCGGCCCGGTGAAGCGCATCGTGCGGCTCAGCGCATCGCGGAACACCAGCGCCTCGGTGAACAGGGCCGGATCGAGCGGCAGTGTCGTGCCGTCGAGGTGGATCGGGCGCTCCTCGCGCAGCAGCAGGCCGCCGGGGCCGACCTCGGGGACGGCGGCGCGCTCCGCCTGCTCGAATTCCACCGCGTAGCCGCCGTCGGCCGCCCGCGTGCCGCCTGCGAACGGCCAGGGGAAGGCCGGGTGGAAGCCGAGCCCGTAGGGCAGGGCCGTATCGCCCGGATTGTGGACCGCGATCGCGAAGTCGAGCCCGGCCGGGCGCACCCGGGCGGTGACGTCGAGGCGGAACCGGAAGGGATAATGCGCCAGCGTCTCGGACGTCTCGGTCAGGCGCAGGGTGACGGCGTCGTCGGCCCGCTCCACCACCGCGAAGGGCAGGTCGCGGGCGAAGCCGTGCTGCGCCATCGGGTAGGTCCGGCCCTCGACCCGCACCACCCCGCCGGCCGAGGCGCCGACCACCGGGAAGAGCCAGGGCGCGTGCCGGCTCCAGTGCTCGGGATTGCCGTTCCAGAGATATTCGGTGCCGCCCACCCGCCACGACACCGGCTCGGCGCCGGCGAGCGCCAAGGCCGCTTCGGTGCCGTCGGCGGCTTTCAGGTGGATCGTGTCGGACATGGATGTGATCTCCGAGGTCGTGGCTATGT
Organism: Methylobacterium sp. WL8; assembly: GCF_008040045.1. Lineage (NCBI taxonomy): Bacteria > Pseudomonadati > Pseudomonadota > Alphaproteobacteria > Hyphomicrobiales > Methylobacteriaceae > Methylobacterium > Methylobacterium sp. WL8. The sequence goes on from NZ_VRVF01000004.1 coordinate 108,368, forward strand.
CACCCTGGCGGAAATGGCCTTCCAGCACGCGGATCACGCCGCCGCCCCGAGGTGCTGGGTCACCGCATGAAGCGGGCCGGAGGCGACGAGGCGGCCGTCCTCCAACACGTGGACCGTGTCGGCGGCCTCCAGGCTGGTGAGGCGGTGGGCGATCATGATCAGCGTGCGCTGGCCGGCCAGCGCGTTCAGCGCGGCCATCACCGCGCCCTCGGTCTCGCCGTCCAGCGCCGAGGTCGCCTCGTCGAACACGATCACGTCGGGGTCGTGGTAGAGCGCCCGGGCGATGCCGATGCGCTGGCGCTGCCCGCCGGAGAGGCGCGCGCCGCGCTCGCCGACGCGGGCGTCGTAGCCCTCGGGCAGGGCCGCGACGAAGTCGTGCGCGCCGGCCAGCCGCGCCGCGCGCTCCGCCGCCGCGCGGTCCACCGGCTCGAGGCCCAGCGCGATGTTCTCGGCCACCGTCCCGTCCACGAGAAAGACGTCCTGCGGCACGTAGCCGATCCGGTTCTGCCAGGCGGGCAGGGTGTCCGCGTCGAGGGGCGTGCCGTCGACGGTGATGCGGCCCGCATCCGGTGTCAGGATGCCGAGGACGAGGCCGACGAGGGTCGACTTGCCCGATCCGGTGCGCCCGACGAGGCCGACGGTGGTGTTGGCCCGGATCGTCAGGCTCACCTCGGCCAGCGCCGGCCGGCCGGGCGCGTAGGCGAAGCCGACGCCCTCCAGGCGGATCGCGTCGCAGAACGGCAGCCGGGCGAGAGTCCGCGGCGGGCTCTCGGTCTCGCCGGCGAGGTCGTCGACGATGACGCGCACCGCCGGCAGGTAGAAGCGCAGCAGCGCCAGCGAGTTGAAGATGTTCTGGAAGGCCGGCAGCATCCGGTATCCGGCGAAGGCGAACAGCCCGAGCAGCGGCAGGATGCCGGCGGTGTCGAGCCCCTGGGCCAGCGCGAACAGAACCACCACGATGACGCCGCCGAAGGCCAGCGCCTCGATGACGAAGCGCGGCATCTGCCCGGTCAGCAGACTCTCGGCGGTGGCCTTCGCGTAGGCGCGGGCGGGGGTGTCGAACTTGCCGGCGAAGGTCTCCGCCCGGCCGTAGAGCTTGAGTTCGGTGAGCGCGCCCAGCGTCTCCTGCACCACGCGGTAGCGCTGCGCGTTGTCGCCGACCGAGCGCGCGCCGAGCGAGGCGAGGCGCGCACGCATCACCAGGTAGATGCCGACGTAGAGCCCGCCGAAGCCGCCGCCGAGGATCAGCGCGAGGCGCGGCGCGTAGACCAGCAGGAAGGCGATGACGGCGAGCGCCGAGATCGCGCGGGACGCGATGACGGTCGCCGGCGTCAGCACGCCGATGACCAGCCGGTCGGTCTCCGAAAGCACGTTCTTGGCGAGCTCCGCGCTGTTCCCCTGCGTGAAGAACAAGCGTTCACGCGCGAGGTAGCGGAACAGCAGACGCCGGGCGAAGCCGTAGCCGGTGAGATGCGTGAACAGGAGCTGGGCGTAGGTCAGCGCGGCGTTGACCACGGCGGTGACGAGGATCGCGAGCAGCGCCGCCAGACCCGCGGCGATGAGGAAGCTGCGGTCGTCGGCCAGCCCCAGCGTATCGCGGATGTGGGCGAGGTAGGGCAGGCGGGTGGCGGCCGCGGGATCGCCGACAAGCGTAAGGAACGGGATCACCGAGGCGACGCCGACCACTTCGAGCAGGCCCGCGCCGGTGAGGCCGAGTGCGATCAGCGCCAACCGCCGCCGGTCGCGCGCCCGCATGGCGCGGACGAGGTCGATCAGCGCGCGCAAGGGTGCGTCCTCGGGATCGGCACAACACAACGCTCTTTTCCCCCCCTGCGGGGGAGGGAGGGAAGGGCGCCCGGCGCGGATCTCTCTGTGAAGCGCTCTCTCATGTGGGCCGAGCGCATAGAGGCCCGGCGCCATGCTGTCCACGCGGGCGGGCGCGGCCGCGAAGCCCTGCCCGCCCCGTCAGGCCTTCAGTCGACTTGCTTCAGCGAGCCGAGGTCCACGTCGCCGTTCTGGCTGGTGAAGGTCAGAGACTTGCTGCCGCCGTCCTGCTGCGAGACGCCGCCGATCTTGTGGTCGCCGCTGTCGTAGGTGGTGGTCTTGCCGTCCTGCTCGATCAGCAGGCGGTGCTTCTCGGGGAAGAAGGCGTACTTCATCCCGTTCTGCGACCCGCTGGTCGAGGGCTTGCCGAGGTCCTCCGGCCACCAGGGCTCCATGCCCTTCATCGGCTTCATCGGTTCCATCGGCTTCATCGGTTCCATCGGCTTCATGGGCTCCATCCGGGGCAGGCTCCTTCGTGGTCTGTCTCTCGCCATGACGCGGCAGGCCGGGATCGGTTGCATCGCACCCCACCGATCCAGGCGAGGATCGTGCCGCGCCGACCCCGGGGGCGTCGGCTCAGAACGCCCGCATCTCGCGGATCTGGCCGTCGAAGCCGACGTGCAGCGCGCGCTCGCGCCCGTCCTGGCCCTTGGCGGCGACCTCGAGGTGGCGCGGGCCGCGGCCGGTGACGCGCACGTCCGAGTAGCCGGCCGCCTGCACCGAGGCGGTCAGCGCCGGCACGTCGGGGTTGGCCCCGAGCCCGACTTTGTCCTTCGCCCAGTCGAGGGTGCCGGGGGGCTGGCCGCCGGCCGGGCCGAGCAGCACCCGGTTGCCGTCGCCGTGGGTCAGCACCGCCGCGTGCAGGAACCCGTTCTCGAAGCGCCCCTGCACGGTGACGGTCTCGCCCTTGGCGACCAGCGTGCCGCCTTCGCCCCGGCGCCCAGTCTCGACCAGCGCCCGCCCGGTGCCGTCCTGCAGCACGAACTTGTTGCCGAAGATCTCGGCGACCTCGCCCTTGGCGGCGATGCCGCCCGACGGCACCAGGGCGGAGATCGCCACCGGGGCGATGGGCGTGGTCGAAGGGGCGCCGTTCTGCGCCAGGGAGAGGCCGACGGCGCCCAGCGCCAGCGGCGCGGCGATGGCGCCGACGACGAGGGTGCGGCGGGGCAGGCGGCGGACTGGCGGCTTCGAAGCGGCAGCCTGGGGGATTTCGGTGGCGGTGCCGTCGATGACCTGTTCGTTGCTCATGATGATCGTGTCCTGTTCGGGTGGGCCCTTTCGGGTTGACGGCGTTCTAGGAGAGGGCCGCCAATCCACCCTGAACCGCGCGGTTCAGCTCCGGTTAAACCGGCCGGCCTAACCCCGGCGCCCGTCCCCGAGAGGTTCGAAGATCCATGAAGGTCCTGCTGGTCGAGGACGATGCGGCGCTCGGCGCCGAGATCGCGAAGGCGCTGCGCGCGGAAAACTTCGCCCTCGACCACGCGCGCGACGGCGAGGACGCGCAGCATCTGGGCGAGACCGAGGATTACGACGCGGTGGTGCTCGACCTCGGCCTGCCCAAGCGCGACGGCGTCTCGGTGCTGCAGGCCTGGCGTGCGGGCGGACGCACCCTCCCGGTCCTGATCCTCACAGCGCGTGACGGCTGGAGCGACAAGGTCGCGGGCTTCAAGGCCGGCGCCGACGACTACCTGGTCAAGCCGTTCCGCACCGAAGAGCTGGTGATCCGCCTGCGGGCGCTGGTGCGGCGCTCCCAGGCCAGCGGCGCGAGCCGGCTCGTGTGCGGGCCGTTGAGCTTCGATCCCGGCCTCGGTGCCTTCGAGCGCGACGGGCTGCCCCTGAAGCTCACCGGCCTCGAATGGCGGGTGCTCTCCTGCCTGATGCTGCGCAAGGACGCGGTGGTGCCCCGCTCGCAGCTGATCGAGCGGGTCTACGACGGCGACGCCGACGTCGATTCGAACTCGGTCGAGGTCATCATCACGCGCCTGCGCCGCAAGATCGCGCCGGCGCAGATCGAGGCGGTGCGCGGCCACGGCTGGCGCCTGCACGCGGACGCCGCCTGATGGCCCGCGCATCCGCCGCCGACGGCGCAGGCCCCACCGGTTCCCTCGCGCGCCGCCTCCTCGCGGTAGCCCTCGTTTTCATCACCGTCGCGCTCGTGGTCGCGGGCGTCGCGATCGGCTTCATCCTCCATCGGTTCGTCCGCGGGCAGATCGACGGACGGCTCGATGCGCAGATCGTGGCGATCCGTTCCGGGCTTGAGCAGGGGCCGGACGGTCCGCGCCTGTCCCGCGACTTCGACGCGCCGCCCTTCGACCGCGAGGGCTCGGGCTGGGCCTGGCAGGTGCGGCGCGGCGGGACGCTGCTGCGCTCCGCCTCGCTCGGACGCGAGGCGCTGCCCGTGCCGGCGGCCCCCCGTCCCGACGAGGGCTCGGACCGGCCGCAGCCCGCCGACGCGACCGACGCGCACGGGCGCGGCCTCGTCCTGCGAGTCCTGACGCTGCCCGCCGAGGACGGGGCCGCGCCGACGACCATCGCCGCCTCGGCGCCCGCGGCGGCGTTGCGCGGGCCGCTGCGCGAGGCCCTGACCACGCTGGCGCTGGCGCTCGCGGTGCTCGGCCTCTGCCTCGTCGGCGGGGTGCTGGCGCAGGTGCGCCTGGGCCTCGCGCCGCTGCAGCGCCTGCGCGCGGACCTCGCCGACGTCCGCGCCGGGCGGCGCGAGCGGGTGCCGGTCGCGCAGCCGGCCGAAATCCGGCCGCTGGTCGCCGAACTGAACGGGCTCCTCGACCAGAACGCCGCCAACCTCGCGCGTGCGCGCACGCATGTCTCGAACCTCGCCCACGGCCTCAAGACGCCGCTCGCCACCCTGACCCTGGCGCTCGCCGACCCAGGGCGCGATGCCGACGGCACCTTGCGCGGCCTCGTCGGGTCGATGGACCGGCAGGTCCGCCATCACCTGCGCCGCGCCCGCGCGGCGGCGCTCGAAGGCACGGCCCGTGGGCGGATCGGCTTGGCGAGCCCTATCCAGGATCTCGCCGCGACCCTCGGCCGCCTGCATGCCGCCAAGGGCGTGCGCGTCCGAACGGAGATCGCCGAAGGGCTGACTGTCAGCTGCGAGGCGCAGGACCTCGACGAGATGCTCGGGAACCTGATGGACAACGCCTGCCAATGGTGCCGCGGCGAGGTCCGGGTCTCGGCGGCGATGCAGGACGGCGCGGTGGCGATTGGCGTCGAGGACGACGGGATGGGCCTCGATCCGACGGCGGCGACCTCGGTCCTGCGGCGCGGGCAGCGCCTCGACGAGACCGTGCCGGGCAACGGATTCGGCCTGTCGATCACCCTGGAGCTGGCCGAACTCTACGGCGGCGGCCTGACCCTCGACCGGTCCGACCTCGGCGGTCTGCGCGCGACCCTCGTCCTGCCGGGCTGAGGGCCCAACGCAAGAAGCCCTCGACGGCGTCGGGCCGGAGGGCTGGTTCGACTAATGTGATCGGGAAGGTACGTGGCGCGGGCGACGGGACTCGAACCCGCGACCTCCGGCGTGACAGGCCGGCACTCTAACCAACTGAGCTACGCCCGCACGGCGTATCCGCTCGACAGCCCGGTGGGCCTCGGCGACGAGCGGGGGTTTAGGTGGGGGGGCAGGGAGTGTCAAGCGTGACCTTGCCACGCGAGACGCGATTGTCCGCAGACCCCGATTCTCCGGTCGCCGAACCGGATCTGTCTATTGGGGGGCTGCGCCGATCTGCCGTGTTGGCGAAGACCTGACATCGCGCCACCTCTCTGTCTCAGGCCGCGATTGTGCGACGCGCAAACGGCTTGTTTCACCGGGTCGGCTCGACTAAGCCTCGGCCCGCGCGCACCCTGGCATTGGAGCAATTCCATATCGCCGTTCGGTGAAGTTCAGGGCGGCGCGGTCCAGCGCGTGAGAGGTGTCGCATGACCGGTCTCCTGGCGGATTACCTGCCGCTCATCGTGTTCCTCGGCGTGTCGCTGTTCATCGCGGCGGCTCTTCTGGTGGCCCCGTTCCTGGTGGCCTATTCGAGCCCGGACCCGGAGAAGCTCTCGGCCTACGAGTGCGGCTTCAACGCCTTCGACGACGCCCGCATGAAGTTCGACGTGCGGTTCTACCTCGTCGCCATCTTGTTCATCATCTTCGACCTCGAAGTCGCCTTCCTGTTCCCCTGGGCCATCACGTTCGGGGATCTCGGCTGGTTCGGCATGTGGTCGATGATGGCCTTCCTCGGGGTCCTCACCGTCGGCTTCGTCTACGAGTGGCGCAAGGGCGCCCTCGAATGGGACTAGTCCGCGTCGTCGCCCCGCCCGCCCGCTCCTGAGGCATCCATGGCCTTCACCCCCGAACTGTCCCGCGCCCCGGCGATCGCGCCGCAGGCCAAGGGGCTCGTCGATCCGAACACCGGCCGCCCGATCGGTGCCGACGACCCGACCTTCCTGACGATCAGCGCGGAACTCGCCGACCGCGGCTTCCTGATCACCTCCACCGACGACCTGATCAACTGGGCCCGCACCGGCTCGCTGATGTGGATGACGTTCGGGCTCGCCTGCTGCGCGGTCGAGATGATGCAGATGTCGATGCCGCGATACGATTGCGAGCGCTTCGGCTTCGCCCCGCGCGGCTCGCCCCGCCAGTCCGACGTGATGATCGTCGCGGGCACGCTGACCAACAAGATGGCCCCGGCTTTGCGCAAGGTCTACGACCAGATGCCGGAGCCGCGCTACGTGATCTCGATGGGCTCCTGCGCCAACGGCGGCGGCTACTACCACTACTCGTATTCGGTGGTCCGCGGCTGCGACCGGGTCGTGCCGGTGGACATCTACGTGCCGGGCTGCCCGCCGACGGCCGAAGCGCTGCTCTACGGCGTGCTGCTGCTGCAGAAGAAGATCCGCCGTACCGGCACGATCGAGCGCTGAGGGCAGGCGATGACCAACGGCATCTCGATCCTCGCCCACACCCAGCCCGTCTCCGGCGACGCGGCTCTGCAGGCGCTGTCGGACCACGTGGCCGGGGCGCTCGGCCCGGCGGTGGTCGAGCGCACCATCGCGCTCGGCGAGCTGACGCTGGTGGTCCAGGCCTCGGACATCGTGTTCGCGCTGACGTTCCTGCGCGACGACCCGGCCTGCGCCTTCCGGAACTTCATCGACATCTGCGGCGCCGACTACCCGAGCCGCGCGCAGCGCTTCGACGTGGTCTACCACCTGCTCAGCCTGCGCCACAATTCCCGCATCCGGTTGAAGGTGCGCACCGACGAGGTCACGCCGGTCCCCTCCGTGATCGAGGTGTTCCCGGCGGCCAACTGGTACGAGCGCGAGACCTACGACCTCTACGGCATCCTGTTCTCGGGCCACCCGGACCTACGCCGGCTGCTCACCGATTACGGCTTCGAGGGCCACCCCCTGCGCAAGGACTTCCCGCTCACCGGCTTCGTCGAGGTCCGCTACGACCAGGACGAGGCGCGCGTGGTCTACGAGCCGGTGAAGCTGACGCAGGAATTCCGGAACTTCGACTTCCTCTCGCCGTGGGAGGGCACCGAATACGTGCTTCCGGGCGACGAGAAGAAGACGGCTTGAGGCGGAGGGCTCACCATGACCGAGCATAATATCCGCAACTTCGCGATCAACTTCGGGCCGCAGCATCCGGCGGCGCACGGCGTGCTGCGCCTGGTGCTGGAGCTCGACGGCGAGGTGGTCGAGCGCGTCGACCCGCATATCGGCCTGCTCCACCGCGGCACCGAGAAGCTGATCGAGTACAAGACCTACCTTCAGGTCACGCCGTACTTCGACCGGCTCGACTACGTCTCGCCGATGAACCAGGAGCACGCCTTCTGCCTGGCGATCGAGAAGCTCGCCGGCATCGAGGTGCCGCGGCGCGCGCAGCTCATCCGCACCCTGTTCTGCGAGATCGGCCGCCTGCTCTCGCACCTGCTCAACGTCACGACGCAGGCGATGGACGTCGGCGCCCTCACGCCCCCGCTCTGGGGCTTCGAGGAGCGCGAGAAGCTGATGATCTTCTACGAGCGGGCCTCGGGCGCCCGGCTCCACGCCAACTACTTCCGCCCCGGCGGCGTCCACCAGGACCTGCCGCCCGCGCTGATCGACGACATCGAGGCGTTCTGCGACCCGTTCCTGCAGGTGGTCCAGGACCTCGATGACCTCGTCATGTCCAACCGCATCTTCAAGCAGCGCAACGTCGACATCGGCATCGTCTCGGTGGACGAGGCGATGGCCTGGGGCTTCTCCGGCCCGATGGTGCGCGGCTCGGGCATCCCGTGGGACCTTCGCAAGTCGCAGCCCTACGAGTGCTACGAGGAGATGGAGTTCGACATCCCCGTGGGGAAGAACGGCGACACCTACGATCGCCAGGTGATCCGCATGGAGGAGATGCGGGAATCCGTGAAGATCATGCGGCAATGCTGCGTCAAGCTGCGCGAGCCGGCGGGCCTGGGCCCGATCGCCTCGATCGACGGCAAGTTCGCGCCGCCGCCGCGCCGGGAGATGAAGCGCTCGATGGAAGCGCTCATCCACCACTTCAAGCTCTACACCGAAGGCTTCCACGTGCCCGAGGGGGAGGTCTACGCGGCCGTCGAGGCGCCCAAGGGCGAGTTCGGCGTCTACCTCGTCTCCGACGGCACCAACAAGCCGTATCGCTGCAAGATTCGCGCTCCGGGATTCGCTCACCTTCAGGCGATGGACTGGATGTGCCGCGGCCACCTGCTCGCCGACGTGTCCTGCGTGCTCGGCACGCTCGACATCGTCTTCGGCGAGGTGGACCGTTGAGCTGGAAGGGCCAGAACTGAGATGTCGAACCGCAGGCTCGCCCCCGCTTCCGAGCAGCCCGAGAGCTTCGCGTTCACGCAAGAGAACGCCGCCTGGGCCAAGGGGCAGATCGAGAAGTACCCGGAGGGCCGCCAGGCCTCGGCCGTGATCCCGCTGCTGTGGAAGGCGCAGGAGCAGAACGGCGGCTGGCTGCCGCGCCGCGCGATCGAGGCGGTGGCCGACGAGCTCGGCATGCCGCACATCCGCGTGCTCGAAGTGGCGACCTTCTACACGATGTTCGCCCTGGAGCCCGTGGGCCGGTTCTGGATCCAGCTCTGCGGCACGGTGCCGTGCGATTCCTGCGGCGCGCGCGAGCTGAAGGGCATGCTGCAGGCCCGCCTCGGGCCGGCCGGCCACGTCTCGGCCGACGGCAACTTCTCCTGGCTCGAAGTCGAGTGCCTGGGCGCCTGCTGCAACGCGCCGATGGTGCAGATCAACCAGGACTACTACGAGGACCTGACGCCCGAGAGCCTCGGCACGCTGATGGACGACCTCGCCGCCGGCCGTCCGGTCAATGTCGGCTCGCAGACCGGCCGCGTCTCGTCGGAGCCGCAGGGCGGGGCTGCGACGCTGAGCGACCCGACGCTGTTCGACGGCTCGCGCGTCGGCGCCTGGCGCCAGCGCTTCGAGGACAAGAACAAGGCGGAGGGCGACGAGGCCCGGGCCAAGGACGAGGCCGCCTCGACCGAGGCCCGCGCCGCGACCGAGCCCAAGATCGCCAAGCCCGATGCAGGCCGCCCCGTCGAGCGGCCCGTCTCCGACGCCCCGGCGCAGCGTGCGGCGGGCGGCGACGCGCCGATCAAGGCCGACGACCACGCCGACGCGGCCGAGCGCGGCCGCTCCATCGCCAAGCACGGCAGCGCCCGCCCGGGCGACGCCGACGTGCTGGATTCGCCGGCCAAGCGCGTGGCGGAGGGCGAGCCCGCGGGCGCAGAGGCGGGGGCGCAGTCGGACCTGCCGCGCGATGCGGTGCCGCCGCAGCCGGAGGCGTCCGGCGCGAGCGAGAACGCGCCCGCCGCGAAGCCGTCCGAGCCTTCGACGAAACCGGCAGAGCCTTCGGCGAAGCCGGCGAAGTCGGATCCGGCCACCTGAGACACGGAAAGCCAAAGCCATGCTGGCCGATCAGGATCGCATCTTCACCAACCTCTACGGGTTGCACTCGCCCGGCCTCGAGGCCGCGCAAAAGCGCGGCGCGTGGGACGGCACCAAATTCCTCCTCGAGATGGGCCGTGACTGGATCATCGACGAGATGAAGGCCTCGGGTCTGCGCGGCCGCGGCGGCGCCGGCTTCCCGACCGGCCTCAAGTGGTCGTTCATGCCCAAGAAGTCGGACGGGCGGCCGCACTACCTCGTGGTCAACGCCGACGAGTCCGAGCCCGGCACCTGCAAGGACCGGGAGATCATGCGGCACGATCCGCACCTGCTGATCGAAGGCTGCATGCTGGCCTCCTTCGCGATGGCGGCGCATGCCTGCTACATCTACATCCGAGGCGAATACGTCGCCGAAAAGCACGCGCTGCAGCGGGCGGTGGACGAAGCCTACGCGGCCCGGCTCGTCGGCCAGGACAACGTCCACGGCTACCCGTTCGACATCTACGTCCACCACGGCGCAGGCGCCTACATCTGCGGCGAGGAGACGGCGCTGCTCGAATCCCTCGAGGGCAAGAAGGGGATGCCGCGGCTCAAGCCGCCGTTCCCGGCCAACATGGGCCTCTACGGCTGCCCGACGACGGTGAACAACGTCGAGTCGATCGCGGTCGCCGGCACGATCCTGCGCCGCGGCGGCGCGTGGTTCGCAGGCCTCGGCGGCAAGAACAACACCGGCACCAAGCTGTTCTGCGTCTCCGGCCACGTCAACAAGCCGTGCAACGTCGAGGAGGAGCTAGGCATCACCTTCCGCGAGCTCGTCGACAAGCATTGCGGCGGCATGCGCGGCGGCTGGGACAACCTGCTCTGCTCGATCCCCGGCGGCTCCTCGGTGCCGCTGGTGCCGGCCGAGCAGATCATCGACGCCAAGATGGACTTCGACACCCTGCGCAACCTCGGCTCCGGCCTGGGCACCGCGGCTGTGATCGTGCTCGACCGCTCGACCGACATCGTCCAGGCGATCGCCCGCATCGCGTATTTCTACAAGCACGAGTCCTGCGGCCAGTGCACGCCCTGCCGCGAGGGCACCGGCTGGATGTGGCGGGTGATGCTGCGGATGGCGGAAGGGCGCGCGCAGAAGCGCGAGATCGACATGCTGCTCGACGTCACCAAGCAGATCGAGGGCCACACGATCTGCGCGCTCGGCGACGCGGCGGCCTGGCCGATCCAAGGCCTCATCCGCCACTTCCGCCCCGAGATCGAGAAGCGCATCGACCGCTACAGCGCCAACCCGCATTCCGATGCGGTGCCGATGGCCGCCGAGTGACCGCCTTTGCCGACGCTCAGTCCTGAGATGAACGCATGACCAAAATCCTCGTCGACGGCATCGAGGTCGATGTTCCCGCCGAATACACCCTGCTGCAGGCCTGCGAGATGGCCGGCGCGGAAATCCCGCGCTTCTGCTTCCATGAGCGGCTGTCGATCGCCGGCAATTGCCGGATGTGCCTGGTCGAGCTGAAGGGTGCGCCCAAGCCCGTGGCCTCCTGTGCCTACGCGGTGAAGGATTGCCGCCCCGGCCCGAACGGCGAGCCGCCCGAGGTGCTGACGCGCTCCGGCCAGACGAAGAAGGCGCGCGAGGGGGTGATGGAGTTCCTCCTCATCAACCACCCGCTCGATTGCCCGATCTGCGACCAGGGCGGCCATTGCGACCTGCAGGACCAGGCGATGGCCTACGGCGTCGACTCGACCCGCTACGGCGAGAACAAGCGCGCGGTCGAGGAAAAGTACATCGGCCCGCTGGTGCGGACGGCGATGAACCGCTGCATCCACTGCACGCGCTGCGTGCGCTTCCTCGCCGAGGTCGCCGGCGTGCCGGACCTCGGCGCGATCGGCCGCGGCGAGGACATGGAGATCACGAGCTATCTCGAGCAGGCGATGGGCTCGGAGCTTCAGGGCAACGTCGCCGACCTCTGCCCCGTGGGCGCCCTCGTGCCCAAGCCTCAGAGCTACAACATCCGCCCCTGGGAGCTGTCGAAGACCGAATCGGTCGACGTGATGGATGCGGTCGGCTCGGCGATCCGCGTCGACGCCCGCGGCCGCGAGGTCATGCAGATCGAGCCGCGGGTCAACGAGGACATCAACGAGGAGTGGATCTCCGACAAGACCCGCCATCCCGTGGACGGCCTACGCGTCCAGCGCCTCGACCGGCCGTACCTGCGCGAGAACGGCCGCCTGCGCCCCGCCTCCTGGGGTGAGGCCTTCGCCGCGATCGCCGCCAAGGTGAAGGGCGCCGACCCCAAGCGCGTCGGCGCTCTGGTCGGGGATCTGGCCGGCGTCGAGGAGATCTTCGCGCTGAAAGGTCTGATGACCGCGCTCGGCGTGGCCAACCTTGATTGCCGCCAGGGCGGCGAAAGGCTCGATCCGGCCTGGGGCCGGGCGTCCTACGTCTTCAACCCGACCATCCCCGGCATCGAGGCGGCGGACGCGATCCTGCTCGTCGGCGCCAACCCGCGGACCGAGGCGTCGCTCCTCAACGTCCGCATCCGCAAGCGCTGGCGGATGGGGCCGCTCGCGGTCGGCCTGATCGGCGAGGACACCGACCTCACCTATCCCCACACCTATCTCGGCGCCGGCACCGACACCCTGGCGGCCCTGGCCAAGGGCGAGCACAGCTTCCTCGAGATCCTGAAGGGCGCCGAGCGCCCGCTGGTGATCGTCGGCGGTGCGGCGCTCGCCGACCCGGCCGTGATCGCCGCGGCCGCGGCGCTCGCCAAGGACGTCGGCGCCGTCACGGCGGAATGGAACGGGTTCGGCGTGCTGCACACGGCCGCCGCCCGGGTCGGCGCGCTCGACCTCGGCTTCGTGCCGGGGGAGGGCGGCCTCGACTTCTTCGGCATGATCGCGCCGGGCGCCCTCGACGTCGTGTTCAACCTCGGCGCCGACGAATGCACGGTCGGGGCCGGCGCCTTCGTGATCTACCAGGGCACCCATGGCGACCGCGGCGCCTCGCGCGCCGACGTGGTGCTGCCCGGCGCCGCCTACACCGAGAAGAGCGCGACCTACGTCAACCTGGAGGGCCGGGTGCAGCAGGCCAACCGCGCCGGCTTCCCGCCGGGCGACGCCCGCGAGGACTGGGCGATCCTGCGCGCGCTCTCCGACGTGCTCGGCCACCGCCTGCCCTACGATTCGCTGGTGGCCCTGCGCCGTGCGCTCTACGCCGAACACCCGCACCTGGCCGCCATCGGCAGCGTCGAGCCGGGCGACACGGTGGCGGCGGTCGATCGTTTGGCCGGCCTCGGCGGCACGATGGCCAAGGCCGCCTTCGCCTCGCCGGTGCTCGACTTCTACCTCACCAATCCGATCGCGCGCGCCTCGCGCGTGCTCGCCGAATGTTCGAGCCTCGCCCGCGGGCGCGCCCTCGAAGCCGCCGAGTAAGGGTCCGCTATGACACCCTGGGAAACCGTCGGCCTCGTGCTGCTGCTGGCGCTGAAGAGCTTCCTGCTGCTGGCGTGCCTGCTCGTCTTCATCGCCTACGCGCTGCTGGCCGACCGCAAGATCTGGGCGGCGGTGCAGCTGCGCCGCGGGCCGAACGTGGTCGGGCCGTTCGGCCTGTTCCAGTCCTTCGCCGACCTGCTGAAGTTCGTGCTGAAGGAGCCGGTGATTCCCGCCGGCGCCAACAAGGCGCTGTTCCTGCTGGCGCCGCTGGTCTTCGCGACGCTCGCGCTCGCGGCCTGGGCCGTGATCCCGCTCGCGGAGGGCTGGGCGCTCGCCGACATCAACGTCGGCATGACCTACATCTTCGCGATTTCCAGCCTGGGCGTGTACGGCGTGCTGATGGGCGGCTGGGCCTCGAACTCGAAATACGCCTTCCTCGGCGCGCTCCGCTCGGCGGCGCAGATGATCTCCTACGAGGTCTCGCTCGGCTTCGTCATCATCTGCGTGCTGCTCTGCGCCGGCTCGCTCAACCTCTCGAAGATCGTCATCGCGCAGGACACCTCGCTCGGCATCCTCGGCTGGTACTGGCTGTGGCTGTTCCCGATGTTCGTGGTGTTCTTCATCTCTGCGCTGGCCGAGACGAACCGCCCCCCCTTCGACCTGCCGGAGGCCGAATCGGAGCTCGTGGCGGGCTACATGGTCGAGTACTCCTCGACGCCGTACCTGCTGTTCATGCTCGGCGAGTACGTGGCGATCATGACCATGTGTGCGCTCGGCACGGTGCTGTTCCTCGGCGGCTGGCTCTCGCCGATCCCGTTCGCGCCCTTCACCTGGGTGCCGGGGCTAATCTGGTTCGCGCTGAAGGCCAGCTTCCTGTTCTTCATGATCGCCATGGTGAAGGCCATGGTCCCGCGCTACCGCTACGATCAGCTCATGCGGCTCGGCTGGAAGGTCTTCCTTCCGCTCTCGCTCGTCTCGGTCGTGGTCGTCGCCTTCGTGCTCAAGCTGACCGGCCTCGCTCCAGGTGCCTGAGTGAATTCGCGCCTGAGCCTCACCCAGAAATCGGAGATCGCGGCATGAAGCTCGATCAGGTCGCCAAGGGCCTTCTGCTGAAGGAGTTCGCCTCGGGGTTCGTCCTCGCGATGAAGTATTTCTTCAAGCCGAAGGCGACGATCAACTACCCCTTCGAGATGGGCCATCGCGGCCCGCGCTTCCGCGGCGAGCACGCCCTGCGCCGCTATCCGAACGGCGAGGAGCGCTGCATCGCGTGCAAGCTGTGCGAGGCGATCTGCCCGGCGCAGGCCATCACCATCGAGGCGGGGCCCCGCCGCAACGACGGCACACGGCGCACCACCCGCTACGACCTCGACATGGTGAAGTGCATCTATTGCGGCATGTGCCAGGAGGCCTGCCCGGTCGATGCCATCGTCGAGGGGCCGAACTTCGAGTTCTCGGTCGAGACCCGCGAGGAGCTGCTCTACGACAAGGAGAAGCTGCTGCTGAACGGCGACCGCTGGGAGCGAGAGATCGCGCGAAACCTCGCGATGGACGCCCCCTACCGCTGACATCCCCGCCCCGTCCCTCAGCGCCGCGGGTTGTGCGGCGCGGGAGCGGGTTCTATAGACGGCCGGCCGGGTCCGGACCGTTTTTGCGGACCGTTTTCTCATGAGGCAGAAGGGGCCGCTCCGGCGGCCGATCCCGACAAGCGCATGACTGCAGCCGCCGCCTTCTTCTACCTCTTCGCGGGCCTCACCATCGCCTCGGGCTTCATGGTGATCGCGTCCCGCAATCCCATCGCCTCGGTGCTGTTCCTGATTCTCGCCTTCGTGAACGCCGCCGGCCTGTTCGTGCTGATGGGCGCCGAGTTCCTGGCGATGATCCTCGTCGTCGTCTACGTCGGCGCGGTCGCGGTGCTGTTCCTGTTCGTCGTGATGATGCTCGACGTGGACTTCGCCCAGCTCCGGCAGGGGTTCCAGCAGTATCTCCCGGTCGGCGCGATGATCGGCGCGGTGTTCCTGATCGAGCTTCTGCTCGTCGTCGGCTCGTGGACGATCGATCCCGGCCTGGTGCAGGCGCCGCTCGGCAACGTGGCGGCGGGCGAGCACACCAGCAACACGGTGATCCTCGGCCGGGTGCTCTACACGGAATACGTCTACTTCTTCCAGATCGCCGGCCTGATCCTGCTCGTCGCGATGATCGGCGCGATCGTGCTGACCCTGCGCGATCGCCCCGGCGTCAAGCGCCAGAACATCGCGCTGCAGAACGCGCGCACGCAAGGCGACGCGGTCGAGACCCGCAAGGTGCCCTCCCGCCAGGGCGTCGAGGTCTGATGGCCGAGACCCGAACGGCTTGGGCGACCCTGAAGACCTGGGCGGAGACAGCACGATGATCGGCCTCAGCCACTACCTCACGGTCGCCGCGATCCTGTTCACGCTCGGCGTGCTGGGGATCTTCATCAACCGCAAGAACGTCATCGTCATCCTGATGTCGATCGAGCTGATCCTGCTCGCGGTGAACATCAACTTCGTCGCCTTCTCGACCCACCTGAACGACATCACCGGCCAGGTCTTCGCCCTGTTCGTGCTGACGGTCGCCGCGGCGGAGGCCGCGATCGGGCTCGCCATCCTCGTGGTGTTCTTCCGCAACCGCGGCTCCATCGCGGTCGAGGACATCAGCATGATGAAGGGCTGAGCGGCTCACCCCGCGACACCCTTCCGCCAGAAACCCGCCGCCCTGCGAGGCCGGACCGCACGATGTATCACGCGATCGTCTTCTTCCCGCTCATCGGCGCCCTCATCGCCGGGCTGTTCGGGCGCTTCATCGGCGCGCGGGTCTGCGAGTACGTCACCACCGCCTGCCTCGCCTTCTCGGCGCTGCTGTCCTGGGGCGTGTTCATCGAGGGCGACCACGCCACGCGGGTGCAGGTCGCGACCTGGTTCACGGCCGGCGACCTCACCGTCGACTGGGCCTTCCGCATCGACACGCTGACGCGGGTGATGCTCGTCGTCGTCACCACCGTCTCGACCCTCGTGCACCTCTACTCCGTCGGCTACATGGAGGAGGATCCGCACCGGCCGCGCTTCTTCGCCTACCTGTCGCTGTTCACCTTCGCCATGCTGATGCTGGTGACGGCCGACAACCTCGTGCAGATGTTCTTCGGCTGGGAGGGCGTCGGCCTCGCCTCCTACCTGCTGATCGGGTTCTGGTACGAGAAGCCCTCGGCGAACGCCGCCGCGATGAAGGCCTTCATCGTCAACCGCGTCGGCGATTTCGGCTTCTCGCTCGGCATCTTCCTCGTCTTCGTGCTGTTCGGCTCGGTCGCCTTCGACGGCATCTTCCCGCGGGTGAACGAGCTCAAGGACGCGCATTTCCACTTCCTCGGCCAGGATTGGCACGCGCTGACGCTGACCTGCCTGCTGCTGTTCATGGGCGCGATGGGCAAGTCGGCGCAGTTCCTGCTGCACACCTGGCTGCCGGATGCGATGGAAGGCCCGACCCCGGTCTCGGCGCTGATCCATGCCGCGACCATGGTGACGGCCGGCGTGTTCATGGTGGCGCGCCTGTCGCCGCTGTTCGAGCTCGCGCCCGACGCCCTCGTGTTCGTCACGGTCACCGGCGGCATCACCGCCTTCTTCGCCGCCACGGTCGGCCTGGTGCAGAACGACATCAAGCGCGTGATCGCGTACTCGACCTGCTCGCAGCTCGGCTACATGTTCGTCGCGCTCGGCGTCGGCGCGTACTCCGCCGGCATCTTCCACCTGTTCACCCACGCCTTCTTCAAGGCGCTGCTGTTCCTCGGCGCCGGCTCGGTCATCCACGCGATGCACCACGAGCAGGACATGCGGAACATGGGCGACTTGCGCCGCTACATCCCGTTCACCACCGCGATGATGGCGATCGGTACGCTGGCGCTCATCGGCTTCCCCTTCACCGCCGGCTACTACTCGAAGGATGCGATCATCGAGGCGGCCTACGCCTCGACGCGCCCTGGGCACACGCTGGCCTTCATGGCGACCCTGATCGCGGCGTTCTTCACCTCGTTCTATTCCTGGCGCCTGTTCTTCCTCACCTTCGAGGGTCCGGCGCGCTGGGGCGCGCACGCCCACCACGACGACCACGCGACGCCGGCCGTCGTGCATGCGTCTCAGGCCGTCGAAGCCGACGGCGCGCCGGGCCACACCGAGGGCGTGGCGCACGACGACCACGGCCACGACATCGAGCCGGCGCACAAGAGCGACCTCGTCGCCGACGACCACCACGGGCACGGCCATCACGGCGATCACACGCCACACGAATCCCCGCTGGTGATGACGATCCCCCTCGGCATCCTCGCCTTCGGCGCGCTGTTCGCCGGCCTGATCTTCAAGGATCGCTTCATCGGCGAGGGCATGGACGCGTTCTGGGGCCACGCCCTGGCGCACGGGCCCGACAACCACATCATGCACGACATCCACCACGTGCCCGCGCTGGTCTCCTACGCGCCGTTCATCATGCTGCTGCTCGGGTTCGTGCTGGCCTTCATTATGTACATCCGCCGGCCGAAGCTGCCGGGCGCGCTCGCCGCGCAGCAGCCGGCCCTTTACCGGTTCCTGCTCAACAAGTGGTACGTCGACGAGATCTACGACCGGATCTTCGTGCGTCCGGCCAAGGATTTCGGCCTGTTCCTGTGGCGGCAGGTCGACGGCCGCGCCATCGACGGCGCCGGCCCGGACGGGATCGCGGCCCGCGTCGTCGACGTGACCCGCGGCGTCGTCCGCTTCCAGACCGGCTACGTCTACCACTACGCCTTCGTGATGCTGATCGGCGTCGCGGGCATCCTGAGCTGGTACCTGATGGCCGGCCTTCCGAAGCCCGGGGGGCACTGACGATGGTCGTCGCTCAGCATCGCATCCGGCCCTTGCGCGGGTCCCCTCTCCCAATGGGAGAGGGACGGGGTGAGGGGCGTGACCTCTCCGGCACGTTCTCATCCCTCACCCCAACCCTCTCCCGCACGGGAGAGGGGGCTGCGTCGTGCCGTCCGAGCGCGAATCCCATCGTTTGGAGCCTTCGCTAGATGTTCGGTCTCGGCATCCTCTCCGGCCTGCTGATCGTGCCGCTCTGCGGCGCGGCCTTCATCCTGACCTTGTCGGGCGACGAGAAGGCCGTCGCGAAGAACGCCCGCTGGGCGGCGCTCGCGACCACGGTCGTCACCTTCCTGCTCTCGCTCGTCGCCTGGAACCGGTACGACGCGACCTCGGCGAGCTTCCAGCTCGTCGAGAGCCACGCGTGGCTCGCCGAGACGATCCGGTTCAAGCTCGGCGTCGACGGCTTCTCGATGCCGCTCGTGCTGCTGACGACGTTCCTGATGCCGTTCTGCGTCGGCGCCTCGTGGCACGCGATCGGCACCCGCGTGAAGGAGTACTTCGTCGCCTTCCTCGTGCTCGAGACGACGATGATCGGCGTCTTCCAGGCGCTCGACCTGGTGCTGTTCTACCTGTTCTTCGAGGCCGGCCTGATCCCGATGTTCCTCATCATCGGCATCTGGGGCGGCAAGCGGCGCATCTACGCCAGCTTCAAGTTCTTCCTCTACACCCTGCTCGGCTCGGTGCTGATGCTGCTCGCCATCATGGCGATGTACTGGCAGGCCGGCACCACCGACATCCCGACCCTGTTGCAGACCCGCTTCCCCGTGGGCATGCAATGGTGGCTGTGGCTGGCCTTCTTCGCGAGCTTCGCGGTGAAGATGCCGATGTGGCCGGTGCACACCTGGCTCCCTGACGCGCACGTCGAGGCGCCCACCGCCGGCTCGGTGATCCTGGCCGGCATCCTGCTCAAGATGGGCGGCTACGGCTTCATCCGGATCTCGCTGCCGATGCTGCCGGATGCGAGCCACACCTTCGCGCCGCTGGTCTTCGCGCTGTCGGTGATCGCGATCATCTTCACCTCGCTCACCGCCCTGATGCAGACCGACATCAAGAAGCTCATCGCTTACTCGTCGGTGGCGCATATGGGCTTCGTCACGCTCGGCCTGTTCACCCTCAACGAGCAGGGCATCCAGGGCGCGCTGTTCCTGATGATCTCGCACGGCATCGTCTCGGGCGCGCTCTTCCTCGGGGTCGGCGTGGTCTACGACCGGATGCACACTCGCGAGATCGCGGCCTATGGCGGCCTGGTGAAGCGGATGCCGCTCTACGCCGTGGCGATGATGGTGTTCACCATGGCCAATGTCGGCCTGCCCGGCACCTCCGGCTTCGTCGGCGAGTTCCTGGCGATGATGGGCGCATTCAAGGCGAACCCGACGGTGGCGTTCTTTTCGGTCTTCGGCATCATCCTGTCGGCCGGCTACGCCCTGTGGCTCTACGCGCGGGTGATCTACGGCAAGCTCGAGAAGCCCAACCTCCAGGGCATCCTCGATCTCGACAACCGTGAAAAGCTGATCCTCGCGCCGCTCGTCGCGCTGACGATCTACTACGGCGTCCACCCGGCCCCGATCCTCGACGTCTTCGCCCCCTCCACCGAGGCGTTGATGACGAGCATGAAGGCCGCCCTCTCGAACACGCAGACCGCGGCCGCCGCGCTGCCCCTCGCGCGCTGAAGGCAGGGCCAGAGATGCCGACCGTCCAGACCGTGCAGACCGTCCTGCCCTCGCTCACCCCGCTGCTGCCCGAGCTGATCCTCGGCGTCGGCGTGATGGTGCTGATCCTCTACGGCGCGTTCCGCGGCGAGCGCTCCGTCGAGACCATCAACGTCGGCGCCCTCGCGCTGCTGCTCGTCGCCCTGTTCGTGGTGATGTCGCAGGCGCCCGGCACCAAGGTGACGACGCTGTCCGGCAGCTTCATCCAGGACGGCTTCTCGAAGGTGATGAAGGCCCTGGTGCTGCTGGGTTCCGCCGCGACGATCCTGCTGTCGCGCGACTACTTCCAGCGCGAGAAGATCGACCGGTTCGAGTTCCCGATCCTGATCGTGCTGTGCACGATCGGCATGCTGGTCATGGTCTCGGCCAACGACCTGATCGCGCTCTATCTCGGCCTCGAGCTGCAGTCGCTCGCCGCCTACGTCATCGCCGCGTTCCACCGCGACGACCTGAAGTCCACCGAAGCCGGCCTGAAGTACTTCGTTCTCGGCGCGCTCTCCTCGGGCATGCTGCTCTACGGCGCCTCGCTGGTCTACGGCTTCACCGGCACCGTGTCCTTCCCCGGTATCGTCTCGGCGCTCCACGAGGATGCCGGCTTCGGCATCGTGCTCGGCATCGTGTTCGTCGCGGCCGGCGTCTCGTTCAAGCTGGCGGCGGTGCCGTTCCACATGTGGACGCCGGACGTCTACGAAGGTTCTCCGACGCCGGTGACGGCGTTCTTCGCCTCCGCCCCGAAGATGGCGGCGATGGCGATGACGGTCCGCGTCTTCATCGGCGCGTTCCCCGACGTCACCGCGATCTGGCAGCAGATCATCGTGTTCATCGCCATCGCCTCGATGACGCTGGGCTCCTTCGCCGCGATCGGCCAGCGCAGCCTCAAGCGCCTGATGGCCTACTCGTCGATCGGCAACGTCGGCTACGCCCTGATCGGGTTGGCGGCGGGCACCGAGGAGGGCATCCGCGGCGTGGTGGTCTACATGATCATCTACCTCGCGATGACGCTCGGCGCCTTCGCCATCATCCTGAGCCTGCGCCGCCGGAACGAGATGTTCGAGACGATCGAGGACCTGTCCGGCCTCTCGCGCACCCACCCGTGGATCGCGTTCTGCCTGGCGATGATGATGTTCTCGCTGGCCGGCATCCCGCCCCTCGCCGGGTTCTTCGGCAAGTTCTACGTCTTCGCCGCCGCGATCCAGGCCAACCTCGTGGCGCTCGCCGTCGTCGGCGTGGTCACCAGCGTGGTCGGGGCGTACTATTACATCCGCGTGGTCAAGATCATGTACTTCGACGAGGCCAAGGCACCCTACGAGGCGATGGCCCCGGGCCTGCGCATCGTGCTCGCCCTGTCGAGCGTCGTCGTGATCCTGTTCTGGCTGCTGCCGGCACCGCTCGTCGGGGCGGCGGGCGCGGCGGCCAAGTCGCTGTTCTAGCGCCTTGGACTTCCGTCTCGGCGACGGCGCGCGCGCCGTCGGGCATCGCCTTCACGTCCACGACCGCCTCGGCTCGACCAACACCGAAGCGCTCGACCAGGCGCGCGCCGGGGCGACCGGCCCGCTCTGGGTCGCGGCGCACGCCCAGGAGGCCGGCCGCGGCCGGCGCGGCAACGCCTGGGCCTCGGTGCCGGGGAACCTCACCGCCAGTGTGCTGTGGCCGGTGGCGGGCGTCGAGCCGGAGCGGGTTGCCGGCCTCGGCTTTGTCGCCGGGGTCGCGCTGGTCGAGACCCTGGAGGCGGTCTGCGGCCCGGGCTCGGCCGGGACATTCGGGCTGAAATGGCCGAACGACGTGCTGGCGGGCGGCGCCAAGCTCGCCGGCATCCTGCTCGAGGCGGAGACGCTGCCGGGCGGCAGGCGGGCGGTGGCGATCGGGTTCGGCGTCAATGTCGCAGGCGTTCCCGAGGCGTTTTCGAGTTCCGCCGCCTCGCTCGCGGGGCTCGGATACCCAGGTGATGCCGGCATGGTGCTGGCGGATCTGACGAATAAGCTTGCCGCGGCGGCCCGTATCTGGGATCGCGGACGGGGATTCCCTGAGATTCGCGAGCGATGGCTCGCACGGGCCTCCGGCCTCGGGTCGCGCATCGCGGTCCGCAGCGGCACGGAGACCCTGGTCGGCGATTTCGAAGACATCGACGAGGGGGGGCGGCTCGTGATCCTCGCCCCGGACGGAACGCGGCGAACCGTGACGGCGGGCGAGGTGCATTTTGGGACGGCCGCGACGGCGGCATGAGATGGATTTGGAACTGATGACAACGGGACACGACGAGCTCGTCTTCCTGCCGCTCGGCGGCGTGGGCGAGATCGGGATGAACGCCGCCCTCTACGGCTTCGGGCCGGAGAAGGGCCGCAAGTGGATCATGGTCGATTGCGGGATGGGCTTCGCGAGCGAGGAGGCGATGCCCGGCGTCGACCTCATGTTCCCGGACCTCACCTACATCGAGGAGCGGAAGAAGGACCTCCTGGGGATCTTCATCACCCACGCGCACGAGGACCATATCGGCGCGATCTCCGAGCTGTGGCCGCGCCTGAAGGTGCCGGTCTACGCCACCCGCTTCGCCAAGAGCCTGCTCGAGACCCGGCGCCTGTCGGAGCCGGGCGCGCCGAAGGTGGACCTGCGCGAGATCAAGCCGGGCCGCCGGGTGACGCTCGGACCGTTCGAGATCGACTACGTGCCGGTCTCGCACTCGATCCCCGAGTCGAACGCGGTGGCGATCCGGACGTCCGCCGGCCTCGTGCTGCACACAGGCGACTGGAAGATCGACCCGACGCCGATCCTCGGCGACGTGACCTCGGCCGAGGCGTTCCGCGCCATGGGCGACGAGGGCATCCTGGCGCTCGTCTGCGATTCGACCAACGTCGTCCGCGAGGGCTTCTCGCCGAGCGAGGCCGAGGTCGCCGCGACGCTCGCCAAGCTCATCGCCGTCGCGCCGCAGCGCGTGGCGGTGACGACCTTCGCCTCCAACGTCGCCCGCATCCGCGCCGTGGCCCTGGCGGCCAAGGCCTGCGGCCGCGAGGTGGTCGCGGTCGGCCGCGCCATGGACCGGGTGATCGACGTCGCCCGCGAATGCGGCTTCCTCGACGGCCTGCAGGACTTCCGCCGCGCCGATTCCTGGCGCGACCTGCCGCGCGACAAGGTCGTGGCGCTGCTCACCGGCTCGCAGGGCGAGCCGCGTGCGGCTTTGGCCCGCGTCTCCCGCAAGGATCACCCGGACATCGCGCTCGCCGCGGGCGATCAGGTGATCTTCTCATCGCGCGCCATCCCCGGCAACGAGCGCGAGGTCGGCGCGATCATCAACGACCTGATCGAGCAGGGCGTCGAGGTCATCACCGACCGGACCGAGCTGGTCCACGTCTCAGGCCACCCGCGCCGGGACGAGATGGCCGAGATGTACGCCTGGACCCGGCCGCAGACGGCGATTCCCGTCCACGGCGAGGCCCTGCACCTCGACGAGCACGCGCGCTTCGCCCGCGCCCACGGCGTCGACAACGTGGTCAAGGCCCGCAACGGCACCTTGATCCGCCTGAGCCCCGGCCGGCCTGAGATCATCGACCACGTGAAGTCGGGCCGCCTGTTCAAGGACGGCAACGTCCTGATCGACGGCAAGGACCGCGCGATCCCCGAGCGGCGCAAGCTCGCGCAGGCCGGCCTCGTCTCGGTGGCGATCGCCATCGACGAGAGCGGCGAGGTGCTGGGCGAGCCGGCGGTGGACATCATCGGCCTGCCCAACCGCGGCCGCGGCGGCGCGCCGCTGATCGACACCGTCGTCGATTCGGTCTCGCGCACGCTGTCCGGCCTGTCGAAGGGCAAGCGCCGCGACTCGGAGGCCGTCGAGAAGGCCGTCGACCGCGCCGTGCGCTCGGCCGTCAACGAGGTCTGGGGCAAGAAGCCCGCTTGCCACGTGCAGGTGGTCGAGGTCTGATCGCGATCGTCCCTCCCCCTGAAGCGGGGGGAGGGTGGCCTTCGCGTGAGCGAAGGTCGGGAGAGGGGAACGCCATTCCAGGCACCGTCGCTCCCCTCTCCCGACTTAGCTCGCGGGCCGCCCTCTCCCGCAGAGGGGAGAGGGAAGGGCACGGTGAAGATCGGGAGAAACCAATGATCGGCCGGCTCAACCACGTCGCCATCGCGGTGCGCGACCTCGATGCCGCGTGCAAGGTCTACCGCGAGACGCTGGGCGCGACGCTGACGGCGCCGCTGCCGCAGCCGGAGCACGGCGTCACCGTCGTGTTCGTCGAATTGCCCAACAGCAAGATCGAGCTGATGGCGCCGCTGGGCGCGGATTCGCCGATCGCGAGCTTCGTCGAGCGCAACCCGGGCGGCGGCGTCCACCACGTCTGCTACGAGGTCGACGACATCATTGCGGCCCGCGACCGGCTGAAGGCCGGGGGCGCCCGCGTGCTCGGCACCGGGGAGCCCCGCATCGGCGCGCACGGCAAGCCGGTGCTGTTCCTCCACCCGAAGGACTTCCTCGGGACGCTGACCGAGCTGGAGCAGGTCTGATCCGGGTGAACGCATTCCTCAAGGCCGTGGCGCGCTCGACCCCGCGGACGCTCGGCGTGGTGCTCGTCCTCGTCGCCGCCTTCGTCGCGGTGGCGGTGCTGCAGTTCCGCCTGACGGTGTTCGGGGCGAGCGCCCTCTACTTCGTCGTGTGGTGGACGCTGCTCTTCGCGATCCTGCCGATCCGCAACCAGGCCGAGACCGACCCGGCCCGGGTGGTGCCGGGGCAGGACCCCGGCGCGCCCGCCGCGCCGCGTCTGCGCGAGAAGGCGATCTGGACGACGCTCGCCGCCGGCGCGGCCTTCCTGGTCGCGCTCGCGGCGTTTCCGCTGACGGGGCTCTAGCGCAACGTCCGCCTGTGCGGGCTGGTACTCGGATGGCCGGCGGCGTACCGTCCATGTTTCGACCGCTGTCGGCCTGATTGGGAGGGTCGTCGGTGGTCTCGCAAAACAAAAAAGCAAGGCCTGAGGCCTTGCTTTTCTAGCAGTCAATCTGGTTCGACCTTTGATTGTCCTACGCATTGACTGCGTGGCGGTCGATTTTCCTCCCGAGACCCGGACCTTTGCGTGCCCTCTAAGGGGCTTCGCAACCATCGTGGGCCGCTTATAGGAACAACATTTCGTCCTGTCACCGGGTCGAAGAGAGAAATCTGCGTTTTTTCGCCGACAGGCCGCATGAATCGGCCTCCCGGCCCGCCGCCGGACGCTCGCGCGGGCGAAACCGGGCTCCGGCCGGCCCGAAAAATCCAAGCCGCTTGTGTTTTCCGGTTGCAATGTGTTGTGTGCCCCCGGCAACGGGATCGGCGTCCGTGCGCGCCGCCCGCCCCGAGCCGCCCGCCGGAACCGTCAAAAGAAGCCCCATGCGTCTGTCCCGCTACTTCCTGCCGACCTTGCGCGAGACGCCCAAGGAAGCCGAGATCGTCTCGCATCGGTTGATGCTACGCGCCGGCCTCGTGCGCCAGGAATCGGCCGGCATCTATGCGTGGCTGCCGCTCGGCCTGCGGGTGCTGAACAAGGTCTGCGACGTGATCCGCACCGAGCAGGACCGGGCGGGCGCGGTCGAGCTGCTGCTGCCGACGATCCAGTCGGCCGAGCCGTGGCGGGAATCCGGCCGCTACGACGCCTACGGCAAGGAGATGCTGCGCATCAAGGATCGGCACGAGCGCGAGATGCTCTACGGCCCCACCGCCGAGGAGGTCGTGACCGGGATCTTCCGCGCGAGCGTGCGCTCCTACAAGGACCTGCCGAAGAACCTCTATCAGATCTCCTGGAAGTTCCGCGACGAGGTGCGGCCGCGCTTCGGCACCATGCGCTCGCGCGAGTTCCTGATGAAGGACGCCTACTCCTTCGACTTCGACCAGGCCGGCGCGCGCCACGCCTACAACCGGATGTTCGTCGCCTACCTGCGCACCTTCGCAGGGCTCGGTCTGAAGGCGATCCCGATGCGGGCCGACACCGGGCCGATCGGCGGCGACCTCAGCCACGAGTTCATCATCCTGGCCCAGACCGGCGAGAGTGAGGTGTTCTGCGACCGCGCCTACCTCGATTTCGAGATCCCGCCCGCCACCGTGGACTTCGAGGACGTCGCCGCCCTGCAGGGCCTCGTCGACGCCTGGACCTCGCACTACGCCGCCACCGACGAGATGCACGAGGCCGACGCCTTCGCCGAGGTGCCGGAGGAGAACCGCATGTCGGCCCGCGGCATCGAGGTCGGGCACATCTTCTACTTCGGCACGAAGTATTCCGAGCCGATGGGCGCCAAGGTCGCCGGCCCGGACGGGATCGAGCGCCCGGTCCACATGGGCTCCTACGGCATCGGCCCGAGCCGTCTCGTCGCCGCGATCATCGAGGCCTCGCACGACGAGGCCGGCATCGTCTGGCCCGATGCTGTCGCGCCGTTCGACGTGGCTTTGATCAACCTCAAGGTCGGCGACGCCGGCACCGACGCCGCCTGCGCCGAGATCCAGGCGACGCTGGAGGCCGCCGGCCTCAGCGTGCTCTACGACGACCGCGACGAGCGGCCGGGCGCCAAGTTCGCCACCGCCGACCTGATCGGCCTGCCCTGGCAGGTGGTGGTCGGCCCGAAAAGCCTGGCCGAGGGCAAGGTCGAGCTGAAGCGCCGCGCCGGCGGCGAGCGCGAGACCCTGGCGGCGGTGGACCTGATCGCGCGCATCCGGCGTGCCTGAGGCTCCCATGGCGGTCGCAGCCGAAACCGGGGCGAGCCCGCGCAAACCGGACGCCAAGCCGGGTGCCAAGCCGGCGTCGCGCGGCGGCGCGACCGCGCCGTTCGCCGCCTTCGAGTGGATCATCGCCGGCCGCTACCTCCGCGCGCGGCGCCGGGGCGGCGGCGTCTCGGTGGTGGCGTTCTTCTCGGTGCTGGGCATCGCGCTCGGCGTCGCGACGCTGATCATCGTGCTCTCCGTGATGAACGGCTTCCGCACCGAGCTGCTGTCGAAGATCGTCGGCATCAACGGCCACATCTTCGTCACCCCGATCGACCGCACCTTCACCGACTTCGCCGACCTGTCCGAGCGGCTCTCGAAGGTGGCGGGGGTGCGCGCCGCGATCCCGCTGGTCGAGGGCCAGGCCTTCGCCTCCTCGCCCTACGGCGGCAGCGGCGTGCTGGTCCGAGGCGTGCGCGGCGACGACCTCGGGGCGATCGGCGGCATCTCGAAATCCCTGCGCGGCGGCACGCTGGAGGGCTTCGACGACGGCTCGGGCGTGCTGATCGGCCGCCGGCTCGCCGACAGCCTGGCGATCCAGGCCGGCGACACCATCACCCTCTCGACGCCGAAGGGGGCGACCACGGCCTTCGGCACCGCGCCGCGGACCAAGAGCTACAATGTGAAGGCGATCTTCGAGATCGGCATGACCGAGTTCGATTCGACCTTCGTGTTCATGCCGCTCTCCGAATCGCAGGCTTTCTTCAATCGCGAGGGCGACGTCAGCCTGATCGAGATCTACATCGACAACCCCGACGCGGTCGCCGCCATGCGCGAGCCGCTGGAGATGGCGGCCGAGCGGCCGGTGCTGCTCACCGACTGGCGCCAGCGCAACCGCACTTTCTTCGGGGCGCTCGAGGTCGAGCGCAACGTGATGTTCCTGATCCTGAGCCTCATCGTCGTGGTGGCGACGCTCAACATCGTCTCCGGCCTGATCCTGCTGGTGCGTGACAAGTCGAGCGACATCGCGATCCTGCGCACCATGGGCGCGACGCCGGGCACGGTAATGCGCGTGTTCCTGATCAACGGCGCGCTGATCGGCCTCGTCGGCACGCTGTCGGGCCTCGGGCTCGGCATCCTGATCACCTTGAACATCAAGCCGATCCAGCGGGTGCTGTTTCCCGGAGCCTGGGACCCGACGGTGCGGTTCCTCGCTGAGATCCCCGCCGAGATGAACCCCACCGAGATCACGGTCGTGGTCCTGACCTCGTTCCTGCTCGCGCTCGCCGCGACGGTCTATCCCTCCTGGCGCGCGGCCCGGCTCGATCCGGTGCAGGCGCTGCGCTACGGCTGAGCGGCATTCCCATGAGCGGAACCCCCGAGCCCGCCGGCATCCCGCCGGTGCCGGCCCTGTTCTTTTCCCGCGTCGAGCGGCGCTACGCGCAGGGCGACCGCGGCCTCGACATCCTGCGCGGAGCCGACCTCGCGATCTGGCCGGGCGAGCTGGTGGCGCTCGTCGCGCCGTCGGGCGCCGGCAAGTCGACGCTGCTGCACCTGGCCGGCCTGCTGGAACGGCCCGACGGCGGCGAGGTCTATGTCGGCGGCCAGCCGACCGCGGCGATGAAGGATGCCGAGCGCACGCGCTTCCGCCGCGAGGAGATGGGCTTCGTCTACCAGTTCCATCACCTGCTGCCGGAGTTCTCGGCGCTGGAGAACGTGGTGATGCCCCAGCTCATCCGCGGCCTCGGTCGCAGCGAGGCGAAGGCGCGGGCCACCGAGCTCCTGAGCTTCCTCGGCCTCAAGGACCGTCTCGTCCACCGCCCGGCGGAGCTCTCGGGCGGCGAGCAGCAGCGCGTCGCCATCGCCCGCGCCGTCGCCAACGGGCCGCGCCTGCTGCTCGCCGACGAACCCACCGGCAACCTCGATCCCTCGACCGCGGGCCACGTCTTCTCGATCCTGCTCTCGCTGGTGCGTGCCTCCGGCCTCGCGGCGCTGATCGCGACCCACAACATGGATCTCGCCGCCCGTATGGACCGCCGGGTCACGATCCGCGACGGGCTGATCGAGCAGTTGGACTGAAGCCGAGGACGCCGGTGTCGCCGCCTCGTGGCGGCGCGGTCACGCGTCATTCCATTTCGGCACGGATGCACGTTCGCGTTGCAACCGAAACGCGGAGTCGCGGATTACTCGCTTGAAGACGCGGAAACGCGTCGTCCGCGACCGGTGCCGACGCGCCGGGAACGCTGCCCAGGCGAGATCCAGATCCATGTCGACGATGTCCGTTGCTCCCGCCCTCACGCTCGTGGCTTTGCTCGGCCTTGCCGCCCCCCTTGCCACTCCGACCGCTGCCTCGGCCGCCTCGGCGACCACCGCCGCGGTGACCAAGGTCGCCGACGTGACCCCGCCGGTTCGCGCGGTCTCGGCGAACGAGGGCGAGGAGGATGGCGGCACCTGCAGCCGCATGCGCCGCCGCCTCTGGGTCGAGGGCGAGGGCTGGATCGTCCGCCGCATCACCACCTGCCGCTGAACCGGATCGACGCCGGACAGGTTCGATTTGGGTTCGTTGCGCGAATCTGTGCGCAACACCGCCCGGCGCAGGGTTTAAGCAGTCTTCGCACGTAGCTCGCCGCCCCGAACCGGAACGAGATCGCCGAAACCGGGGTTTGCCCGGAAAGTCAGCGTTCCGTCCGGAGTTCCGATCCATGGCCCGTCACCGCCCGTCGCTCGCCGCTTCGTTCCTCCTTTCCGCCGCCCTGTCCCTCGGTGCCGGGGCGGCGAGCGCGGAGACCGTCCGCGTCACGTCCTACGGCTACGGCGCGGCCTATGCCGGCCAGGGCGGCTACGGTTTTGCCGACGAGGCGGTGCGCGGCGCCTATGTCGGCGCGCCCTTCAGCAGCGTGCCCTCTCCCAACCGCATCGTCCCGGCGCCGTGGAGCTACGGCACCTACGGTGTGCCGACGATCTCCGGATTGCGCGAGGCGCCGGTGGCCGCGCCGAGCGTGACCGTAGTCAACCCGGGCGAGCGCGCCGTCGCCCGCCCCGGACGCGGCCCCCGCATTCTCTCGCGCGGCCGCGACGGCGCCTGGACCTCCGGCGGGCGGGTCCAGGCCGGCAACGGCGTCTCCGTCGTCACGGTCTCCGTCCCGCACCGCTGAGCTTCAGGCGTCTTCCGCCCGCGTGAGCGCCGCGTACCACGCGGCGTAGGGCGAGTCGCGTGGGTTGCGCCCGCCCTGATCCTCGGCCCCGTCGCCCCACCACACCGGCCCGCGCTCGCCGAGCGCCTCCTTGGCGGCCTGGACCGCGTCGCGGGCGCTCCGCATCAGCTCGGCCGCGCCGGCCTCGCCCTTGCGCTTCGCGCGCTTGGCCGCCCCGACGGCGCGGCGTGCATCCATCAATTCATCGACATGGCGCTGCCGGGTCTCCTCGGGTAGGCGCGGATCGCTGCAGCGCCACAGCCGTCCGCCGACGACGAAGTAGCGGCCGTCCGGCGTGCGCGGGTAGGGTGGGGCCCCGGTCCCGATCGACTTCTTCGCTGTGGTCACATGCCTCTCCCGTCGGCGCGCCAGGGTCGTCGCGCGGCGTCGGCGGTTGCGCCGCCTCGTACGATCCTGCGATCCACGTTCTGCGCGTGTCTCGCTGAGACTGCATCTTAAGGTTTTTCAGGCCATCTCGTGCGACGCCAGTTTCCACCGGTATCGCGCGCCATGCACATCGTCATCGTCGATTCGAGCCGCGTCGTCCTCAAGGTCATCACCGGGCTGCTGGAACCGCGCGGGCACGTCGTCAACACGTTCACCGATTCCGCCGCCGCCTGCGCTTTCCTCGAGGAGACGCCGAGCGTCCGGGTGCTGATCACCAGCCTCGAAGTCCGCCCGATGACCGGGTTGGAGCTGTGCTGGTCGGCCAGGCTGCTCGCCGAGGCGCGCCGCCCGCTCTACGTCATCACCATGTCGTCGGCGCGCAACGCCCGGAACCTCGCCGAGGCCCTCGACAGCGGCGCCGACGACTTCATCGAAAAGCCGCCGGGCGCCGAGGAGCTGCATGCGCGCCTGCGCGCCGCCGAGCGGCTGACCACGATGCAGGACGAGTTGATCCGCCTCGCCGAGACCGACTCGCTCACCGGCCTGCTCAACCGCCGCGCCTTCTTCGCCCGCGTCGGAGCCGTCGCGGAGCGCGCCGGCAACCACGGCACCCTGTCGGCCGTGTTCGCCGACATCGACCACTTCAAGCGCATCAACGACGAGCACGGCCACGACGTCGGCGACGCCGCGATCCGCGCCGTCTCCGATCTCCTCGGCGCACAGGGGATCGCCGGGCGCCTCGGCGGCGAGGAGTTCGCGGTGGTGCTGCCCGGGCTCTCGCTCGCGGCGGCGGAGGCCGTCGCGGGGCGGCTGCGCCTCCAGATCCGGGACCTGCGCATCCGCGGGACGCGTGGCCCCGTGCGCCTGACCTGCAGCTTCGGCGTCAGCACCTGGTGCGAGGGCGACAGCGTCACCGCGCTCACCAAGCGCGCCGACATCGCCCTCTATGAGGCCAAGACCACCGGGCGCGACCGCGTCGTCTCGGCGGAGACCGACATCGTGCTCGCGCGCGCCGGCTGACGCCGCCCGCGGGTTCGACGCCTGATGTCCTTGCGGAGCGAGGCGGGCGGGCGTACCTCGCCAGTCTTCGCAGGGCGGCGGGCGCGGAGACGATCGCGCCGGATTTTGCAGCGATTCGCGTGCGTTAAGGTTGATCGCGCTGTGCCTGCGCGAGACACGCGTTAAGTATAAGCCTCGCGCCATATCTGATTTCGACACAAGTCCGAGGCCGAAAACCCCAGGATTCGTCTGGAACGAGTCTTGAAACACCTTCTCCGACCCCGGCGGAATTGTGCCATGCCGGGAAAAGATGGGGTGTGCGGGATGAGTATGGCCGTTGACGTCCTGGTTTTCGACGAGCCCCAGGAGATGAATCCCGCCTTCCGCGCGACGCTGGAGCACATGCCGGCGCTCCACACGATCGGCGAGGCCGACCTCGACCGGGTCGACCCGGCCAACGTCGTCGCGCTGATCTTCCTCGACGAGACGCGGCTGGCGGACGGCCTCGGCCACCTCGCCGACCTCAAGGCACGCCTGCCGGCCCTGAAGACGCTGGTGGCGTTCCAGGCGTTGAATGCGGCCGACCTCGACGCCCTGCTCCGGGCCGGGGCCGACGCCTTCGTGGCGCGCTCCGCCGCCCCGCGCGACCTCTGCAACGCCGTGCTGGCCCTCGCCGAGGGCGCCCCGCAACTGATCGCCCGCGCCGAGGTCGAGGCCGAGCCGGTCTCCGCCGCCGCCGAGCCGGCCGACGGCCTCGGGCTAACCCCGCGCGAGGCCGAGGTGCTGCGCTTCCTCAGCGCCGGCTTCAGCAACAAGGAGGTCGCGCGCCGCCTGATGCTCTCGGTCCGCACGGTGGAGACCCACCGCCTGAACCTGCGGCGCAAGACCCAGACCGGCCGGTTGAAGGACCTGGTCTCGCTCGCCCGGCAACTCGGCCTCGCGCCGGTGCTCGACGCGGAGACCAGCCGGCGCGGCGTCGAAGCGCCTCGGACGAACACGGGCGAAGGTCCGGCGCGCCACTGAGTGCGCCGCGACCCGGCCGCGCGGCCGGTTCGCTCAGGCGCGCGCCAACTCCGCGCTCGCAGCGGTCGTCCTCGCCTTGGCCGACTTTCGCGCCTTGGCCGCCGTCTTCGTCTTGCTTGCCTTCGTCTTGTTCGCCTGCGTTTTCACCGGCTCGGCCGCCTTGGCCGCCGTCTTCCTCGCCTTGCCGGCCTTCGCCTTCGAAGCCGTCGGCGCGTCCGCGGTGAGCCGGTTCTGCAGCAGGCTCAGCACCGCCGCCTCCTCGGGGCGCAGGCTGCTGAGATCCTCGACCAATTCGCTCTCGACCGCCTCCTTCACCTGAAGCAGCAGGGCGCCTTCCAGGTAGCAGTCGATGATCTGCGGGTGGATGTAGCACTTGCGGCAGATGGTCGGCGTATTGCCGAGCCGCCCGGCGACGCTCTCGATCGCCGCGCGAACGTTCTTCTTGGCGCCGGCCTCGCCGTCGAAGGCCTCGAACTCGCGCAACGCCAGCGCCGCCAGCACCGTGCCGGCCCAGGTGCGAAAATCCTTCGCCGTGATGTCCTGCCCCGAGATCTCGCGCAGGTAGGCGTTGACGTCCGAGGAGGTCACGTCGCGCGGCTGCCCCGCCTCGTCGACGTACTGGAACAGCTCCTGGCCCGGCAGATCCTGGCAGGCCTTGACGATCTTGGCCACGCGCCGGTCCTTCACCGACAGGTCCCAGGTCTTGCCGCTCTTGCCCTTGAAGCGGAACGTCATCTCCGCGCCCTCGACCTTGACGTGCGGGTCGCGCAGCGTCGTCAGCCCATAGCTCTTGTTGGCCCGGGCGTAGTCGTCGTTGCCGACGCGGATCAGCGTCGTCTCCAGCAGGTGCACCACGGTGGCGAGCACCTTCTCGCGCGACAGGCCCTTGCGCCGCATGTCGGCGTCGATGCGCGTGCGGATGCCGGGCAGGGCGTCGGCGAAGGCCATGATGTGGCTGAACTTGGTCGAGTCCCGCGCCGCCCGGAAATCGGGATGGTAGCGGTACTGCTTGCGCCCCTTGGCGTCGCGCCCGGTCGCCTGGATGTGGCCGTTTCGGCGCGGGCAGATCCATACGTCGGTGTAGGCCGGCGGGATCGCGAGCGACTTGATCCGCTGGACCTGCGCCTTGTCGCGGACGGGGGCGCCCTTGGCGTCGACGAAGCGGAAGCCCGTGGCGGTCTTCTTCCGGGTCAGGCCGGGCATGGTGTCGTCCACGTAGGCGAGCCCGGCCTCGGCGGCCGCGTCGCGCGGGTCGACGACGGTGCCGGCGGTCTCGTCCGATGCCATCAGCTCCGCTCCCATCGGCCTTGCTCCTCCCTGCGAAAGCCTGGCCTCAACCGGGGCCGGACCGGCCCTGTTCCGGCGCTTGCGTATCCGCCGCACACGGATGCCCGCCCGTGTTAGAGGTCGGCCCGATGGACGCCGCCGACTCCCCCGCCCCCGCCCCCGCCGCGCCGATGCGGCGCCTCGCCTTCGTCGTCACCGAGGACTGGTTCTTCGCCTCGCACTTCCTGCCGATGGCGCGGGCGGCGGTGGCGATGGGCCTGTCGGTCGCCGTGGTGACGCGGGTGCGCGAGCACCGCGCGGCGATCGAGGCGACCGGCGCCCGGGTGGTCGCGCTGGAGGCGGAGCGCTCCAGCCTCAACCCGATGGCCGCCGGCTACGCGGCCGGGCAACTTGCGGCGATCCTGAAGGCCCTGAACCCCGACATCGTCCACTGCATCGCGCTGCGCGGGATCCTCGTCGGCGGCACGGCGGCGGCGATGGCCAACATCCCGGCCCGCGTCTACGCGCTCACCGGCCTCGGGCTGATCGGCGCGCGCGGCGACGCCGCCGGCCGCCTCGCGCGCACGGCGCTCCGCCACCTGATCCGCGGGCCGCTGGCCTCGAAGCGCACCCGCTTCCTGTTCGAGAACCCGGACGACGCCGCCGCCCTCGGCCTCGACCCGGCCGACACCGCGGTGACGATCGTCGGCGGCGCCGGAGTCGACCCGGACGCGTTCGTGCCGGCGCCGCTGCCGCCCCACCCACCGCTGCGCGTGGCGATCGTCGCGCGGATGCTGTGGTCGAAGGGGATCGACGTCGCCGTCGAGGCGGTGCGGCTCGCCCGCGCGCAAGGCGCGGCGGTCGAACTCGCCCTGCACGGCGCCCCCGACGCCTCGAACCGCCGCGCGATCCCCGAGGCGACGTTGCGCGACTGGTCCCGCGACGGCGTCGCCTGGCTCGGGCCGACGCGCGACGCGGCCGCGGCCTTCGCCGCCGCGCATGTCGGCTGCCTGCCCTCGCGGGGCGGGGAGGGCCTGCCGCGTACCCTGCTCGAGGCCGCCGCCTGCGGCCGGGCGCTCGTCACCACCGACGTGCCGGGCTGCCGCGCCCTGGTGCGCGACGGCGTCGAGGGCCTTGTCGTCCCCCCGGACGACGCGCCGGCCCTGGCCGCGGCCCTGGTACGCCTTGCCCGCGACCCGGCCCTCGTCGCGGGCCTCGGCGCCGCGGCCCGCCGACGGGTCGTCGAGGACGGGTTCTCGGAGGCCGCGGTGTCCGCGGCCGTCTCCGGCCTCTACCGCGAGCTGCTGGGCTCATGATCGCGAGCAAAGACGCCGACGCCTTCATCCGCGCCAACACCCGCCTGCTGCCGGTGGCGCATGCGCCGGAGCTGGTGATCCACGTCGCCGACGAGGCGACGGAGCTGTGGCAGAAGACCGAGGACGAACTGGCCGAGATCGGCCTGCCGCCGCCGTTCTGGGCCTTCGCCTGGGCCGGCGGCCAGGCACTCGCCCGCTACCTCCTCGACAACCCGGAGGTCGTCGCCGGGCGGCGCGTGCTCGACTTCGCCTCCGGTTCCGGCCTGGTGGCGATCGCCGCGGCGAAGTCCGGCGCCGCCTCGGTGCTCGCCAGCGACCTCGACCCCTTCGCCATCGCCGCGATCCCGCTCAACGCCGCCGCCAACGGCGTCGCCGGCCGGATCACCGCGACGGCGGCCGACCTGGTCGGCACCGTGCCCGACGTCGACCTCGTGCTCGCCGCCGACATCTTCTACGAGCGCGACCTCGCCGCCGCGGTGGGCGGCTGGCTCGGGCGCCTGCACGCTGTCGGCACCACGGTGCTGCTCGGCGATCCCGGCCGCAGCTACCTGCCGCGCGCCCGCCTCGAGTCGATCGCCAGCTACGCCGTGCCGGTGACGCGGGCGCTGGAGGATGCCGAGATCAAGCAGAGCCACGTCTGGCGGTTCGTCGGGTGATCCGGTGGGCGCCGCCGCCGGGTCGCGTTGGCGGAAGGCAACCGGCGCCGCCTCGAGTAGTATTTGTTTGAAAGTCCAGCTGTTGTATCCGTGGATCTAGCCACTATCGGGCGGTGGAAGAAAGCATTCACGAGATCCATCGTGGTTTTTCGATCGGCGGCCAAGAAAATTGCGGGTTGATTAATGTCGGTCGGGCAATGTCCGCATCGGCCACCGGTGCGGTCTGCGGGGCATGGACCGGAAGATGAACGATCCTAACGCCTACGTGACACTGTCCGCCGGCGCCGCGATCTTCGAGGAGGGCGAGCCCGGCGCGTTCGCCTACCTGATCGTCGCGGGGCGAGCCGCGCTCTTCCTCCGGCGCGATGGCGTCGAGGTGTCGGTCGCCGAGCGCGCCGCCGGCGAGATCGTCGGCGAGATGGCTCTGCTCGATGCCGGCCCGCGCTCCGCCTCGGCGCGGGCGATCGAGGATTGCATCCTCGTCTCGGTCTCCGAGGAGCAGATCCGGCATCGCCTGCACAATGCCGACCCGATCCTGCGCCTGTGCTTCGGCGTCATCATGGCCTGCTGCCGGGATGCCGTGGCGCTGCCGAGGCCGAACGGTACGGTCGCGCCGAACGGTACGGTCGCGCCGACGCGAGCCGCCGGCGCCCATTTTACGCCGTCGCTGAAGGCGGATTTCGAGGCCTCGATCGACGCGATGATGACGGAGCGCGCGCTGCGCCTGGCGCTGAACCGCAACGAGTTCGAGCTGTACCTGCAGCCGATCGTCCACCTCGGGACGGAGGCGCTCGCCGGCTTCGAGGCCCTGATCCGCTGGCGCCATCCCGAGAAGGGCCTCGTGCACCCGATGGCGTTCATCCCGGTCGCGGAAGCGAGCGAACTGATCGTCGAGATCACCCAATGGGTCGTCTCCGAGGTCGGGCGGATCATGCCCGAGATCATGAGGGCGGCCCTGCAGAATCCGGCCGCCACCGACGGGCCGCTGTTCCTTTCGATCAACGTCATCGGCCACGACCTCGCCCGGGCGAGCTTCCCCGAGATGGTCGGCGAGATGCTGCGCAGCACCGGCATCGCCCCGTCGACGCTGAAGCTCGAGATCACCGAGACCACGGTGATGCGCGATCCCGTGGGCGCCACGGAAGCGCTCAGCCAGTGCCGCGAGGCGGGCATGGGCGTCGCCATCGACGACTTCGGCACCGGCTACTCGTCGCTGAGCTACCTCTCGAAGCTGCCGATCACCACCTTGAAGGTCGATCGCGAGTTCGTGTGCGCGATGCTCACCACCCCGTCCAACCGCAAGATCATCCAGACGATCCTGCGGCTCGCCGACGAAATCGGCATCCCGGTGGTCGCCGAGGGCATCGAGGAACCGGCCGAGGCCGACGCCCTCGCCGAGATGGGCTGCGCCTACGGCCAGGGCTACCGTTTCGGCCGCCCGGTGCCGCTCGCGGAAACCCTCGCCCTGACCAAGGCCTGGCGGCTCGCCCCCTACGATGCGGCGCTGATCGTCGCGGCGTAGCCGCTCGCACCGGTCGTCGGGGCGGGCGGGGATGCGCGATTTCGCGAAGTTCGGTTAAGGATCCTCCGATACAGCGGATGCGAAGGCCGCGCCGCGCACCGGCGCTCGGAGGTTGACGGTTTTGGGCGACGACGATCCCGATCACGACCGGCAGGACGCCGTCTCGGGCGATGCCCCCGCGGCCGGCACGCCCCCGTCGGACGGTCAGCCGCCGGCCTGGGAGATCGTCCTGCCCGAAGAGGGCGCGACCGAGGATCTCGGGCTGTTCCTGGCCGAGTTCCTGATGCCGGGCGACCTCGTCGCGCTCTCGGGCGGCCTGGGCGGTGGCAAGACCACGCTCGCGCGCGCGCTGATCCGCGAATTGGCCGGCGACCCGGACCTCGAGGTTCCAAGCCCGACCTTCACCCTGATCCAGCCCTACGAGGGCCGGCTCGGCGCGATCGTCCACGCCGACCTCTACCGCCTGCGCAGCGCCGACGAGCTGGTCGAGCTCGGCTTCGACGAGATGACGGATTCCGCGATCACCCTGGTCGAGTGGCCCGAGCGGCTGCCGCCGCGCGAGGGGCCGGTGCTCTCGATCGACCTGTCGCTCCGGCCCGAGTTCGGCGAGGGCTCCCGGTTCGCGCGCATCTCCGGCACCGAGGGCATGCGCGCCCGCCTCGATCGCGCGCGCGCGGTCCGCGCGCTGCTCGCCCGCAGCGGCTGGGACGAGGCGACGCGCACCCTGATGCAGGGCGACGCGTCGTCGCGCGCCTACGAGCGCCTGACCCATCCCGACGGCCGCTCGGCGGTGCTGATGATCTCGCCGCCGCGGGCCGACGGCCCCCCGGTGCGCGACGGCAAGCCCTACAGCGCCATCGTCAAGCTCGCCGAGAGCGTCCACGCCTTCGTCGCCATCGACCGGGGGCTGCGGGCGCTGGGCTTCTCGGCGCCGCGCATCTACGGCGAGGACCTCGACACCGGCCTGCTGATCCTCGAAGACCTCGGCATCGAACCGGTGGTCGACGCCGCCGGCCCGCGGCCCGAGCGCTACGCCGAGGCGACGCGCCTGCTGGCCAAGCTCCACGCCGTCGAGTTGCCCGGCGTGCTGCCGGTGGCCGAGGGCATCGACCACGTGCTGCCGACCTACGACGCCGAGGCGCTGCTGTTCGAAACCGAGCTGCTGCCGGACTGGTACGCCCCGGCGCTGCGCGGCGTGACGCTCTCGCCGGAGGCGCGGGCCGAGTTCGGCGCGCTCTGGGCCGAGGTGCTGGAGGGCGCTGTACCCGCCCGCCCGACCTGGACCCTGCGCGACTACCATTCCCCCAACCTGATCTGGCTGCCCGAGCGCGACGGATTGGAGCGCATCGGCGTGATCGACTTCCAGGACGCGGTGCTCGGCCACCCGGCCTACGACGTCGCCTCGCTGCTCCAGGACGCGCGGGTCGACGCCAACGCCGAGTTCGAGCTTCGGCTGCTCGGGCTCTACGCCCGCGAGCGCCGCGCCCGCGACACGGCCTTCGACGTGCAGGGCTTCGCCACCGCCTACGCCATCCTGGCGGCGCAGCGTGCCACCAAGATCCTCGGCATCTTCGCGCGGCTGAACCTCCGCGACGGCAAGCCCGCCTACCTCGCCCACATCCCGCGGATCGAGGGCTACCTCGCCCGCAACCTCGCCCACCCGGCCCTGGCGTCGCTGCGCGATTGGCACCTGCGGCACCTGCCCGGGCTGCTCGCACCCGCCGAGCCGCCCGCCGAGCCCGCCTGAGCCGCCCTCCGACCCCTCCTTCGCG